>JAHFAF010000307.1 GCA_023250715.1 Pseudobdellovibrionaceae bacterium
TCGAAGTCGAGCAATTTTCGCGCTCCACGCGGGATTCGTACCAAAGATCCCCGGTTGAGGTATCCAATTTTCCGGCCGTGGTCCCGATAGATCCGTCCGTCCAGCTCTCACTCGTAATGAATGAATTGCTAGTAAACGCGATCTTAAACGTAAGCCCTAACGTGGAACTTAAATCGACAATCACGCCGCTCGAATAGTTTGAATTAAAGGAAGCGGGAGAGGAGCCGGTCATCGTGACGGCGGTTCCCGCTGGAACGTCGCTTTCCGACAATTCACACGCCGTAAGCATGGCTTGGGTAATCGTCACGGCATGGGCTGCGCCATCGAAGGCCAGACCCGCGGCGGAAATGAGACAAGAAACGACCGCCGGAGTGCCGAACCCTCCCAAAACTGTGTCCCCGGAATCTACCGTCGTAAAACAATAGGTAAGATAACCCGGATAATTTCCGTCGCTTTGATTCAGCCCATTTGGATAACCTTGCGCATCACAAGAGCTCGAGCCGGGGCGCGATTGGAGAGAGTGCCTCCCTGTCGCAATTCCAGTACCGACGGCTTGGACAGCTGTAGAAATTAGCCCCACCACCGTCTTGGGATCCCCTGTGGATGAAGTGGTCGTACTACTGCACTGCAGCGTGCTGACTCCAACAAGAAACAAAGCTAGGCATCGAGCGATATTCTTTTTCATATTTTTCTCCGGGAAAAAAAATAGGTTGTCCTATATTTTAATCGCGATCCAAGGGATTCGCCAGCTCTCGTCAATTCAGTGCATCATGAATCAATTGGAGAGTGACAGGTCCCCATCGGCCCGATAAATCTTGAAGACTAAGATGATCGGTTTTCTCAGCGGAAAAATAATCAGCAAGACCATCGAGTCGGGTCAAATCATTGTCTCAACCGACACGGTCGGCTACGAGCTCACTGTCTCTAAGCTTCTCTTTGACCGCTTGCCCTTAAATGAACGGGCGACGCTTTGGATTCATACCCACGTACGGGAAGACATTTTGCAGCTCTATGGCTTTGAAACAGAACAAGAGAAGCAACTTTTTCGTATCCTCATCGGAGTCTCTGGCCTGGGGCCGAGAACGGCCCTCTCCTTGTTAAGTGAACACGGGCCCGAGCGGCTCGCCCAATTCATAATTCACAAAGACACTGCTTCCATTTCGCAAGCTTCCGGCGTCGGGAAAAAATTAGCAGAAAGAATCGCTCTGGAGCTCTCCTCGAAAATGGAAAAGCTTACCTGGGTGGCGCAATTTGAAAAAATTTCAAGGCCGGTCTCCGCTCCCCGTTTGCGAGAAGATCTCACTTCCGCCCTTTTGAACCTGGGCTACCCACCCAACCACGTAAAGGGAACCCTCGATAGAATTCTGGAAGAAGAAAGTACGTTGGGATTCGAAGGCTGGTTGAAAGCGGCGCTAAAAGAGATGTCGGGGCGAAACTATGGATGAGCGCATCGTCGACCTAACCGTTCAGCCCGAGGATTTCACCGCCGAGAATTCGCTGAGGCCGAAGCATCTGAACGATTTCATCGGGCAGGTGGAGCTGAAAGAAAAGCTCGGCATCTTTATCGCTGCTGCGAAAGCACGCGGGGAAGCGCTCGATCACACGCTTTTTTGTGGGCCCCCGGGCCTGGGGAAAACATCCCTCTCCCATGTCATGGCGAGAGAAATGGGCGTTCAAGTCGTAGGAACCTCCGGTCCCGCGCTGGAAAAAGCGGGGGATCTCGCCGCCATTCTCACAAATTTGCAGCCGAGAGACATTTTATTTGTGGATGAGATACACCGGCTCAATCGGGTTGTAGAAGAATCTCTATACCCCGCACTCGAAGACTTTCATTTGGATATCGTCCTCGGACAAGGGCCCAGCGCTCGAGTGATGAAGCTCAATCTCCCTCCTTTTACCTTAATCGGCGCGACGACGAGGGCCGGCCTTCTCACCTCTCCCTTGTTTGGACGTTTCGGAATGGTGCAGCGGCTCGATTATTACACTCCTCACGACTTACAAATGATCATCGTACGCTCGGCCGGCATTTTGAAGTGCCGAATAGAAATTGAAGGCGCTCTGGAAATAAGTAAGCGCGCACGAGGCACTCCTCGTATTGCGAATCGTCTTTTAAGACGTGTGAGAGACTTCGCCGAGATTAAAGCGGACGGAGTCATCACGAAGCAGGTGGCCGCAAGTGCGCTCGATATGCTCGATGTCGACGAGAAAGGGCTCGATCAAATGGATCGCGCTTTCTTGCGCGTGATCGTCGAGAAATTTTCTGGCGGCCCCGTAGGCATCGAGACTCTCTCCTCCGCCTTGAGCGAGGAGCGAGAAACGCTCGAAGATGTTTACGAGCCCTATCTCATTCAGTGCGGGTATTTGAACCGCACGAGCCGTGGAAGAATGGCAACAGAGCTTGCTTACCGTCACTTAGGTCTTACGCCACCCAAAAGAACAAGCGAAAGTCAGCTCGAGCTTATGCCCTAATGTCATTGCGAGGAGTGAAACGACGTGGCAACCTTCCGGCTGGCGTCCTCTGGATCTCTCTCGCGAGTCTCTTCACCGATATCGCTGGCGAAGCGGTCTACCCGATTCTTCCCCTTTATCTCACTTCGCTCGGAGCCTCTCCCGCCATTCTAGGCCTCGTCGAAGGAGTAGCGGAAACGACGGCTAGTCTTCTGAAACTATTTTCCGGCTGGTGGTCCGATCGCCTGGGAAGATCGAAGCCCCTTGTTCTCGTCGGCTATTCCACGGCGGTGCTCGCAAAAGGAGCCCTCACTCTCGCAACGACCTGGCCGCAGGTCCTTCTCTTGCGTTTTGCCGACCGTTTCGGAAAAGGAGTCCGTGGGGCGCCTCGAGATGCCTGGCTATCGAGGATTTCCACAAACGAGGAATTGCCACGTGTGTATGGTTTTCATCGAGCGATGGACAATACCGGAGCAGTGCTGGGACCCCTTTGTTCGGCCGCTTTCTTGGCACTCTACCCCGGAAATTACCGCAGTCTTTTTCTATGGACTTTGATTCCCGGTTTTATCGCCGTAATTTGCCTCCTTGTCCCGAAGGAAAAATCATTCAAAAAAGCCTCGCGGACGGAAATCACCCCCACCTCGCCCGGATTGCGCCGTTTTGTTTTAGTGTTGGGGCTCTTTACGCTAGCCAATTCCGCGGACGCTTTTTTAATTTTGCGTCTGAAAGAAGCAGGCTGGGCCACCGCTCTCATTCCGCTCACCTGGGCGGCTCTTCACGTCGTGAAAGTGGCAGGCAATTTAATCAGCCATCGGCTTGTAGAAAAGTGGAACCCGAAACAACTTCTCGCGGCCGGTTGGATTTATTATGCAGGGATCTATTTGGCGGTAGGCTGGCTTCAGCATCCACTTGCCTTAGCTTTAGCAGTGGTCGGGTACGGAATCTTTTTCGGAATGACGGAAGGCCCGGAACGCACACTCGTGGCAAGGCTCAGCCCCAGTCGCTCCCGCGGCAAAGGCTTCGGCGTCTACGCTTTATCGACGGCGCTGCCCGCACTCCCGGCGAGCGTTCTCTTCGGGCTTTTGTGGCAGCGTTACGGATCGGCTTACGCCTTTACGATAGAAGCGGCACTGGCAGCGACAGCAGGACTTATCCTCTTCTTATTGCCCCTCCCAGCGGTTAGCGAACGTAAAGATTAATGGGATTGAAATCATCTCTTAGAATGGGAGCACTTTGATAGGCAGCTTCCGCTTCCTGAGGAATCGAGGGCCAAATCATGGCAATCGTCATCGCGTCCAAACCCATCCCTGTTGAGCTCGTGAAACGGGGCACGCGGGACTGAACCTTTTCTAATTCTGGAGTGAGCTGCCCCTCCCCCTCTACTCCCAACACCACAACCCCTCCGTAGTCCACTACCTGGGAATTCATCCAATCTGCCTGGAGTTTGGCCGTGGAAAAAACAAAGACTCGATCGGGTCGAAATACTCGGTGGTACGTTTTCAAAAGAGCCAACAATTTGGGAGAGTATTCTCTAGGGGATTTCGGTTCGGGGGGTTGATTGGATAATAATAGATTGAGAGCTGCTATTCCATGGGGAGAAAGATGCCTGCGCACTTCCAGAAAATATTCTTCCGTGATCAAGTGCTCGGGAATCTGACTCCCAGAAGAGTAGGCGTTCAGAATAATGAGATCATATTTTCCCTGACTCGTCTGAAGGAAAACGCGTGCATCGCTAAGATGGCGTTTCTGTCGCGGATCACGGATGGGATAGCCCAAGTATTCCTCGCCGACACGAAATACATCGGGATCGATATCTACAACATCGCCAGTAAGAGCAGGCTTGTCTTCCCGAGGAAAAAAACGAAGAAAGTCTCTTGCTACCGTTCCCCCACCCCCACCCAGAATGGCAATGCGGCGAATATCGGGATTCATCGCCCAGGCCATGAAGAAAAAATCATAACAGTAATTGGTACTGGGCTCTCCCGGCTCGCTCACATAAATGCCCGACTGATCGGCAAGGGGGTCTGCAAATCGCATCAAGCGCGCTCTTCTTTTTTTCCCCGCGGGACTTAGCACGTCGACTTCCACCACGCGAACGTCGTGATAAGGGCTCTCATGGTTTTGCAGAAGGGTTTCCCCCTTCATCAAGGGCGGTAAAAGCCGAGACCAGCTCGAATACAGCAAGACCATTTCGATCGATGCACAAGCAAAAATAAACCAAATCAACCAGCCAAATTTCTTAATTCTAAATGCAAAAAGGACAATGCCACACCCGAAAATTGTTAGCCCGCAGAGAAGCAAGCTCCTCCTGCTCCCCAACCATTCAATATTTACCAGCACAAAGGTGGTGAAAAATGTGCCGCTAAGACTTCCCAACGTAGAGATAAGCCCGAGGCGCCCTGTAATTTCACCCACGCTCGACTGCGATCCAGCGGTGTAGTGGGCAGCAAGCGGAAACACGGTTGTCATCGCGCAGGCGGGTACCAAACACAAAAAGAGAAAAGCCAGAAGGGACCCATATTGGGGGGAAAGATTCCACCTTAGAATTAAGTCGCCAACCCAATGGGAAATAAGTGGGGTAGCGGTGAGCAACATCCCAGACAATAGAAGAGCATGGGCAAGAAAGAGGCTCCTTGCATGCTTTTCGGCAAGCCTACCGCCTAATGCGTAGCCGAGAGCCATCGCGCACAGAACGACTCCAATGAGATTTCCCCAGACGTAAACACTCGAACCGAAGTAGGGCGCTACGAGACGGCTTGTAAGAATCTCGAAGGCCATGACGGCAGCGCCCACAAGGAAAACTATCCCATATAACAAAACACTTTCGGCTTTCGAATCCATCTTCATTGAACCTTTCCGGATTGGGCCTTGATGCGTTTTCGAAGGACAAGCCCTTCCGCAAACACATAAAGAAAAAGAGACGCAGTAAAGCCAACCCCTTTTAATAGTGCCCACGCCCTAGTCGACCAATGAAGAGCGGCCCAAACGGCAAGGACAGCATGCGC
>JAHFAF010000308.1 GCA_023250715.1 Pseudobdellovibrionaceae bacterium
CAGTGCCAGCGAAACAATTCCACACATCCGCCTCGCTGCAAACAATCGGCCCGCTGTCATTGAAGGAGGTATTGAGGAGCATGGGAACGCCCGTCTTTTTTCGAAATGCCTCGACGAGGTCCCAATAAAAAGGCTGCGTATCTCTGGTCACGGATTGAATGCGGCAGGTGTTGTCGACGTGGACTACTGCCGGAATCCGCGAGGGCTGCTTCACTTCGAACACGGCTTCCATTGAAGGACTAAAGAAAGAATTCACAAACCAGTCTTGCTGGTGCTCGAAAAGTACCGAAGCAGCGAAAGGACGGAACGATTCCCGGTGCTTCACTCGCGCATTGAGCTTGTCTTTCATTCCGTCCCAGCGGGGATCGGCTAAAATACTCCTCGAGCCGAGTGCTCTGGGCCCAAACTCCATTCGTCCGCGGAAAAGGCCGATGACTTTCTTTTGGCAAAGTTCCTCGACCAACCATTCGATCAACTTCTCATCGTTGTGAAATTCATGCTCCTTCGTTTCAAAGGCCATGCTGCCGGCTTTTCCGGGCTGATCGGCGTGATGGGGCCCAAGCAATGCCCAATGTCTTCCTTCTGGAGTAATCTGAGTCTGTGAGCAAAGGGCCGCGGCACCGACTGCAATCCCTGCATCGTGGCAGGCGGGCGCTACAAACACTTTCTTAAACTGGGAGACTTGGGGAATCTTTCCCACCCAAACGGAGTTGTGGGCGCAGCCCCCGGCAAGTCCAAGAGTGGTTCCGGGAGCGACATCGTGGAGTTGTTTTAAAAGATGATTCGCAATTTCCTCGAAGCGGACCTGTATCGATTTGGCGAGATCCCAATGCGCTTCCGTGATCGAATCTGTGGGCTTTCTTTGGGAGAGACCAATGATTTGCGTGAGCAAGTTGTGATTGTATTTCGGATAAGCAAAGGGCTGGGCATTCTCCACATGGAAAATCATCGGGTGCTTGAGAAGTGGAAAGGCTTCTAGGTTTAGGTGAAAGCCAAATTTCTTGTCGTCTTCGCGAATGAGTTCCCGAAGTGCGTGGATGTATTTCGGCTGGCCATAGCTAGAAAGGCCCATCAATTTGAATTCATCTCCAAATTTCGGAAAGCCTAAATACATTGTCATCGCCGTATAGAAATAACCCACCGAATGGGGAAAAAGCACGCGGCCCAACACTTCGGTTCCAGCGCCTTTACTCCGCCCAATCGCTGCCGAGACAAAGTCCCCCATCCCGTCAAAAGATAGAAGTGAAATATCGTCATTTCCCGCCATGATTCGAGCGCTGTGGAGGTGCGCTAAATGGTGCTCTACTCGAATGAGCTTCGCGCGTTTTAGTCCCGCTATTTTCACTTCACGTGCGAAAGGCTGCGTCTGGTGAATAGCGTTTTTCACTTTCTTTGCTGCGGATAGTTCCGGATGACTCCAGGCGAGTCTGAGGCGGCTTCGAAATTGATTCAACGGGCGTTGAGCGATAGCCAGAACCTGGACGTCCTTGGGCTGAATTTGAGCGTGCTTGAGGCAGTACTCGATCGAGCGATGGGGGAATAACGCGTAATGTTTTACCCGCTGAAAGCGTTCTTCCTCAGCAGCCGCAATTAAGCAGCCGTCTACGATGAGCGCAGCGGAGGAATCTCCGTGCCCGAAACTTATGCCTAGAAGTATCGAGGGTTTAGAAGCCATAACGTGTCCTTCCCCTCATCGGTAGAGTCAGCCTCTAACTTTACTAACGATTCCTTATTCTTTGTCCGATAAGTCATGGAGAAGCCATGTCCTTAAAATTAGAAATTTTGTCTTACATGGTTGTTGGTGCGGTCGTCGTCGTTCCGATGATTCTCCTCAACATCCGCCTTGCGCCGAAGCTCGGCCTGATTGATTGGCCAAAGGCGAGGGGAGTAGCGGAGGAACAGATCCCCCTCATTGGGCACGGGATGGTTCTTACTTGTCTAGCGGCGATGCTTCTCCTGAATCACTTCTACCAATTCAGCCCGTGGTTCATTACCACGTCCGTTTTCATCGCCGTGATGGGACATTTGGACGATCGAAAGCCTTTGGCCGCGATGGATAAGATGGGCTTTCAATTTTTCTGCACTACCGCCGTGGTTTTTCTCGATCCTCAAATCCGGTCCTCGATTGGTTCTCACTACGGGGTATGGGGAAGCGTGTGCGCGGTAATTTTCCTTGTGGGAATGATGAACGCGGTCAATTTTATCGATGGCATCGATGGGCTAGCTGGGGTGGTGCTCCTGATTGGCGGTCTTGGCTTCATCGGGCTTTGTAATTTCTCCAATGAACTTTACCCGCAAATCGTTCTGGCGAGCCTCATTGTGGGAATTCTTGTTCCTTTTCTCTTTTTCAACGTGAAGTTAAGAAAAGGCTTTTTGGGAAACGTCGGGAGTTACTTCTTCAGTTACACCTTGGTATTGATGCACCTTTCAATTCCGCTGCCTTCTCCGGATCCGATTTCCCGTTTGTCTCTCTCGGGCCTGTGTTTCTTGATTCCGATAGCAGACACCTTGATGGTGATCTGCAGTCGTTTAGTCACACTACGTTCTCCATTTCAAGCGGACAAAGGGCACTTACATCACCGCTTAATTCAAACGAGCATCCCGCTCACCTGGATTCTATTCAATTTTGCTGTTATCGAGTTCTTCGCTTTCGTCGTTGCGGCCCTGATCGCGCGCAAAGTGGGTTATATCAGCGGCATCCTCCCTATTTTCGTGGCGCTCTCGCACATTTTGATCACATCCATTTTGATCCTTCTAATCGAGAAAGGCTCCCGCCGGCGTCTGCAGGCGTATTTTCAAAGGCTGGACACAGGAGCTCCTATTTACTTTTTAAAATACCAATTCACGAATCCGGACGGGTCACCCATTAGCCCGCTCACTTTGCGTCGCCTCGAGGCGAGGGTAAGCGCTGAAATCCGGGTGACTGACCTCTGTTTTCGGGAAAATCCCAATACCCTATTCGTAACGTTGAAAACGATGCCCGAGCCCTTGAGAGGCATTTCCAGCCGGCTCGACACCATTTTCCAGGCAGAAAAGGTAGTCTCCAGCCTAGTCGTGGACCAAGGGGAGTTCGTCAAAGTCTCCCGCGCCAAGAACCCTTTCGACCGAAAAAGTGCATAAACCGGCCGGTTGAGATATTCTCCCCGGGCGATGAAAACCGCGTTTCGCCGCCTTACAGACGAATTTCGCCCCTACCGTGCCCAGCTTGGCGTCATTTTCGGGCTGGGGCTTATCATTTCAGCGATTCAGCCGGCCACGGTGAAGATTTCCCAGCAGATTATCGATGGGCTTCAACAGAAGACGGATCCCGCGATCTTTCGATGGGTGCCGGCCCTTTTAATCCTGGTTTTTGCGGTGAGCGGCCTTGCCAAATATTTTCACAATTCCATTCGCAGAAAATTGACCGAGCAAGTTCTGCAAAAATTGCGCTCTTCTTTGTTCCGGAAGTTTCTCCTGTTGCCCCTTCGTGTGGTGGACAGAAGAAAAACGGGAGAGATGCTTGCGAGTATTCAAAACGATTTATCGCTCATCGGGAGTGGAATAGATACTTTTTGCGATCTATTAAAGGAGCCATTCACTTTTTTGGGCTTGATGGGAGTCGCGTTCTATTGTGATTGGCGTCTTTCGATGGCGACTTTGCTCGTCGCTCCTCTCGTCGCTTTTTCCTTTTCCCGATCTGGCTCGGCGGTGAAGCGCTATTCGGCAAAGAATCTGGAGTATTTTGCGGAGCTCATGTCCTTGAGCCAGGAGAGCCTCGTCGGATCACGCGTAATTAAGGTGTTTCGGCTCGAAGCGGTCCTCCTTGATAAATTTCGGCGGATTCACGATTCCTATTTTAAAACGATCTGGAAATCGATCCAGGTTCAAGAACTTGCGACTCCCATTGTGGAACTCATCGGGGCTGTCTTGATGGCGGTCGTGGTTTACTACGGAAGTTATCGGATAGCGGCGGGCGAGCTCACGGCTGGTGGTCTCGTTGCTTTTATCATCGCGTTGGGCTTAGCGCAGATGCCGATTAAACAACTCAATAATGCTTTTTTGAAAATCCGCGCGGCGGAGGCGGCAGCCGAAAGAGTATATGAGCTCCTGGACGTAGCCGATTCAGGCCTTTTGCGCTCGGGGACAACTAGAAAAACCGAGTTCGTAGATAAGATTGAGTTCAGAAATGTCTGCTTGAGTTACGAGGAAAAAGTAGCGCTGGATGGGATCTCTTTTGAAGTGCGCGCCGGCGAGTGCATCGCTTTGGTTGGGCATAGTGGAAGCGGGAAAACAAGCCTTGTGAACCTCCTTCCTCGTCTCTACGAAGTTACCCGAGGGAATATCACGATAGACGGAACGGATATTCGGGATATTTTTCTGGCTGACCTGCGCGGCCTTATCTCTTTCGTGACGCAAGATACATTTCTTTTCAACGACACGATTTTGGAAAATATTCGTTACGGTCGCCCGGAAGCCTCTGACAGCGAGGTGGCGCGTGCTGCGGAGTTGGCGCATTGTCTAGAGTTTATCGAGAAATCGCCCAAGGGCTTTTTTACGCGGATTGGCGATCGAGGTCTTTGTTTGAGTGGGGGGGAGCGCCAAAGAGTCGCCATTGCACGTGCGATACTCAAAGGCTCTCCTATCCTGGTTTTGGACGAAGCAACTTCTAGTCTCGACAGCCATTCCGAGCAGATGGTCCAGAGCGCCCTAGATGAGCTCATGCATGACAAAACCACTTTCCTCGTCGCCCACCGTTTTTCCACCGTTAGAAGAGCCGACAAGATATTCGTCTTGGAAGATGGCCGCGTGAAAGAAAACGGCACGCACGAGAATCTTCTGGGGCAGGGCGGAATCTACACCGGGCTATTTGAAATCCAGGCCTCAATGGGCAAGGATATGAATATCATTTGATCGTGAACGTAGGCGTGATCGTGACCGTCTACGACCACGTTCACGTCTCCGTTCACGAATACGAAGTCTTTATTCCGTAAGGGATTTCGTCTTCGGAGTGAATCTTACCCAGATCATCTCGTCTTGTTTGGTGACATGAACGACCCCGCCGAAATTCACGTAGTCGGCTGGCTTCATGGTCCCGTACATTTTCTTTACGAGCATTTCATGGGCCTCGGCTTCAAGGTCTTCAGTAACGAGCTGTCGGAGTTTGAAGGGAACGTGGGCGAGAGTGGTATCGATATACGCTAGATATTCCGTTGCTAGGTCTTTAGTGAACTTTCCTGAGTCCTCGTACGAGCGAGACACCAAATGGTGCTCGAACAGCTGGTAGAGAGGATCTACTTTTTGTCTCTTTTTTCCAGGCATCGGATCAATTCTCTTTTGGTCCGATTCCTTGGACTTTCAAAAAACCCTCGCCCGCTCCGAAGCGAGAGTATCGCCTTTACAAGATATTCAACGGCGTTTTCCGTCGATGTCTTTAGATCCCTAGTGTGGAGAGTGTTTCACAATTGAGCAACGTA
>JAHFAF010000309.1 GCA_023250715.1 Pseudobdellovibrionaceae bacterium
CTCGCAAGACATGCCCGGCGCGCGAGCGAGATGGGAACTCCTTTCATTAGTGGGAAAGTCGCGCGAACTTCCTAGCCTATTCCGCTCGAATGATGCATTGGAAACGAATTGATGCTCAAGGCTGGTTACATCCCACTTGCCATATCCATGGTATCTTATATAATGATACCATGACTCCTGAAATCACCATTCAAGAATTTGATTCCTTCCTAGTGCGGAAAGAACTCACTTTTCGAGGTGTGGTCATTGGAGCTACGGCCCTTGCACTTCTAGGAGTGATTTCTAGAGAGACACGAGACTGCGATATCCTTGACCCCGAGATTCCACCGGCGCTGAAAGACGCCGCCAGGGACTTTGCCTTGGGAAAGAGGAAGTCTGGACAAATCCTCAGCGAGAAATGGCTTAACAATGGACCAGAAAGCCTGAAGAAAAATCTCCCTAGTGGTTGGATTAAACGTTGTGTGCCGCTATTTTCGGGTAAGGCCCTGACTCTACTTACGCTAGGCCGTTCCGACTTCCTAAAGACTAAACTTTTTGCCTTTTGCGATCGTCAGCAGGATTTAGAGGATTGCATAGCACTGACTCCGACTCACACAGAACTGGCAGAGGCAATTGAATGGGTAACTCGGCAAGACACCAATCCCGCCTGGCCAAAGCATGTCAAAGACTCTTTCCAAATGCTCAGGAAACGACTCGGTTATGGCATTTAAAAGGTCGCCACTACCCAGGTCGTTTGCAACAGGTGGAAGACTCACGTCGGATCTGGTTTCCGTCGGATTCTTATTCGCCGCAGAACCCTCGAAGGATGAGCCTAACGTTGAATTCACACTTGTTGCTGCTTCGATTGAGGGCTTGAAAGGAGATTATCGAACCCTTTCGCTGCTGGTGGATTGGATTCCGATTCACTTCGATCAAGTCAATGTCGATCTATTGGTTAAAATTGTTAAAGAACTTTCAGATAAGAAAGTACAAGCCTTTTGGAGCTCGGTCGGCGAGTGGCAGAAAAAGGACCCTCGCCTGAAAAAGCTTTCTCGAATTTATCGAGGACCACGAATCCCAATTCAGGAAATGAAACTAATCCGTTTTCCACTCAACCGCGATGGCGAAGACCCGCGCTTTTCCGCTACTAAGCTAGTTGTGCCTGGAAGGATCCTTCGACATCGCCCAACAGACATCGCTGACAGTAAATATGTAGCACAACACCATTTGGCTTATCGTCATCGATTGATTATTGGTCCCTCGTACCGCGCTGATATGTGGGCCGCTTTAGAATCCGATCCAAACCTTACCCCTTCGGAGCTTGCACGTAAGTGCTATGGTTCTTTCTCAACGGCTTGGAATGTAAGAAAAGACTGGCAAGTGATTCGCGGGCTCGCTACATGACGGGAGAACCGTGTATACGCCGAACACAGTCGCTCAACACGTCCAAATACACACTTAAGTATCTGAATTTAAGTAGTTAAATCACAGGACACTGTACACTCCTTGTGCATCCCGGCCGTTCACCCCCAGCACAAAACAAGGAGGTACGGGCTTTGCATTTCCTTCGAGAGTCTTCCGGGGTGCTATCAGGGATATCGGTCAGTATTTTGCCACTGACTGAACTAACTAATCCCAACCTCAAAAATATGTAATGGGGGCTTTCACGTGAAAGCCATGGGGGATTACATGGGGAAACGTCTGTCCTTTTTACTGATGTGTCTTTCCACGATTGCGTTCGCAGCTAAAGATACAAACTTTCGAGCGCGTGCGGTAGAAGTCGCCGCAACCTTCGAAATCGCTGATATTCCGACCGAGTTCTTGGCGGCAAGCTTCTATTTACAATCAGAAAAGAAAAGCCCCGAGAATTTGGCGGCCTTGCGCGAACAATTCGCTCGAACGAAGGCGGCAATTTCCTCCGGCGCACAGAAGGAAGAACTGGAAAAAACTGACGCCCTTGTCAGAAAAATGGGCATCTCGAATCCGGATCGCGTATTACGGGTACCCTTAGAGACCTTACTGACTCCGGATAAGAGTACAAAAAAAACATCTGTTACGGAGCGGGCGAAAGAGAATCTTCAAGTAGCTGCAGCATTGAGGGAAAGCCGTCGCCAATTTGCCAATGAGTACGCGACGAATCCGGAATTTCGAAGGAATGTGGACGAACGGGTCAAAAATCTTCAAGTCTCACCTAAGGCAAAAAAGAAGCTCGATAAAATGAAAGAAGCTGTCAAAGAGGGCGAAGGGCAACTTACTCCCGCAAAAATGAAAAAAATAATGGATGATGAGCTCGCCTCGAACGCCGAAAGGCACGCCGCTAAGCACTTAAAGGAGTCGGAATCTCTCCACAAAGCAGCCAATGCGATCTTGGACCTTGCGGATTTCATCATTCCCGAAGAAGAATTTCAGGAAAAAAAAATAGCGATCGAAGTCGCGCGCACGGCAATTGAAGCTCACGAGATTCTAGAGAAGCTCCACTTTGATAATACAATTTCCAAACTAGGTGCCTCGGCTGATCTCCTCACACTTTGTATCAAGCTGGGCATAACCCTTTATGAACTCGAGAACGACACGAAATCCCCGGAGGAGTTAATTCTCGAAAAGCTGGAAAAAATCGATAAAAAGATCGATTGGCTTGGAGAACGGGGGGAGATCAACACAAATTATCTTTCTAAACGCATTGACGAGTTGGGAAGTCAGCTTGAAGGGAAGCTTGACGAAATTCAACGGGACTTGAGTATCATTATCGATGGCAACAAATGGGCGCAGGTACAGAACGAGAAAACCGCCCAAGGGCTCCGACGAGACAATATGCTAGCTACCTCTTTTGTAGCCAGGCAAAGCACCTTTTCTAAATCGATCCACCAACCTGATGACGGGCTAACCCCCGCGAAGGAACTAAATCGCAGGGCGGCGGCCATAGCATTCAAGGGCAAGACTCAAGGCCTGAGTCCGGAGGGGTCAGCTCTCTTAGGAGTGGCCAAAGAACCAGGCGTCTTGGGGGAGAATGGGACGGAAGATACAAATTTCAGTGAGGCATTAGCGGACTTTGCGGGAACCCTTAGAAAAAGAATGGGAACCCATTTCGGCCGAAATGATTTTTCGGACAGAGCAATAAACTATGCTCTCGCGGAAACCAGTGATCTAAGCCAGACAGATTCGATCGACAACGAACCATGGAAAAAATTTTCGGAAGGCCACTTTCCCAATGAAAAGGATGCCTCGATGCCAGTGTGTACCGGCTCAATTAGGGACGGCATCGCAAGTGATCAAAAGGAGCCCGTACCGGTGGAACGAGAATTCTTTTCCGAGGTCTATAAAAACTTCATCCCCGACTCGCTGAAAGAACTTCAAGCCGTGGACGGCGGAAAAATCTCAGTCTGTATCGAAAAGATTGAATCAAAAAGACTGGAAACATCGTCTTACGGACCTAGCTTCATAACTACTCTTGCCCCAAAGCTGACACTTAGGATTTCTTATAAGGCGAAACATGCGGGAAGAGTGAGCGTACCAGCCTTCTCAATCAATCTCGAACCGCATAGCAACGCATTGGTTTATGCTTATAGATCCGTTCACCTATATTGTTCTCCTCGCGCGTACTCGTTTGACCATAAGAAAAACCAAGTCTTTATTTTCGAGAAAACTCCATCGTTCTTACCTTGGCCTGGTGTACGGGGGAAGAAGGAAATTGCTGAGGAGCTATCCAAGTTGGGAGTTGGAGAAAAAGATATTGAAGAGATCTTCGATGAAGCCAAGGATTGTTGGCGAAATGAAGTGGCCCTGACGATAGACCGAGAGGAACAATTAGAGAGCCATGATCCACAAGGAAATAGAATTCTCACGCGCCTTCCCCACGGTGAGGAATTTGATAAAGCATTTCGGGCGGAGGTGCTTCAGCACACCCTTGGCAAGACAGACTCCATGCGAAGCAGACTCTATTTCGAGGTATCCAACCCAGTAAATATTGATAGGAACCGGGTTAAAGTCGCCGCTCAAGACCTCTTACTTCGGGACAGGGTGGAGCCCTCAATCGCCGCCGTGGTAAAAAAGTTCTTCCCGGGCGATATTGCGAAACTCTCCGAATCGGATCCTGAAGTTTACATGGCGGCTCAACGGCTCATCGGAGCTTACAAACTATTGCAAGCCTCCCGAAAAAATCCGTCCGAGGGAAAAGAGGCGGAAGCAAGAATAGAGGCAATTCTAAAGGAGATTCGAAACACGGGCAGCCTCGCGAAACTAGATGAACTGGTCGCCCAATTTGAAATCGAAGTACGAGGCACTACCATGCGCGTAGCAAGCGCAAAAATGCCGCCGAGTATTCCTTATGTCCCATTAACTAGGGATGGACACTGACGCAGCTGTGCGCTGGCTTAGTACGGATCCCCCTTGACCCATTTATAGACGTCGCAGATTTTCCCTAGCGGGGACTTTCTTTCCGAGGGAGGCGGTAACGGCGGTGGCGCGGGTTTCTCGTAAAGCTCGTCGCGATTAGCGGCGAGGAGAATGGTGCCGGCCAGCTTTGTCACAGACAAAGCGTAAGGGTAATTCAAACGCTCCGCCGTGTCGTACTCGGAATGGTTCTTCGAGTCCTTTCGCCCGTCCCTTAAATGGTCGAACAAGGCCGCCGACGGGACGTTATTGCGAAAGCCACTTTGGTTGTCCGAGCGGTAGGCCCGCCAGCTCTCCAACGAGAATCGCATCCGGCTTACGTCGTTGGCTTCCTCGAGCAGTGCCCTCACCCGATCGTTCTTGTCAGAATCGAAGCTCAGGCGCCACCCTTGGATACTCTCTGGAACCCCAATCATGTCGAGATTCAGGAAAATTACGATTTTCTCATTTGGCGCGTGCTTAGCGCGGTTATGATTGAAAAATCTCTTAACACAGTCAAAGCCACGGGCAGCTTCGGGTCCCTCAGTGAGGATCTCAACAAATTTAAGGAGGTAGCCTTAACCCGCCGAAACGAAAAATGCCCTCCAGTGGACCGACGTCAAGAAAGTCTCGTCCACGGCATTCAACGACGCGCAAGCGAGATGGCTGGAAGTGCTGCGAAATCTTGGTCCAGTGCAATCCGATAGGGGTAAAGCATTGCTCACAATTTGCTAAAGAAGCCATCGCTATTCACCGATAAGGGATCGTAGGAGTGTGTTCCTTGAGCTCTAAGCCCTTATTCGATAATAAGAACCCCGGCTTTATTCCTGAGGTGTATGACAACTTGAGGCACATCGCGCAAAAGTATCTTCGCGGGCATCAGGGGAATCATACGCTTCAGCCGACTGCGCTCGTAAATGAAGCACTCCTTTCATTCGCAGGAAAAACAGAAAATGAGTGGGAAAGTCGTGCACACTTTCAAGCGTGCGCTGCGCGGATGATGCGTTGGATTCTTTTGGATTACGCTAAGGCGAAACGAAGAGAAAAAAGAGGAGGCGGAGATATTCGGGTCTCCTATAACGAAAACCTGGCTG
>JAHFAF010000037.1:0-2343 GCA_023250715.1 Pseudobdellovibrionaceae bacterium
TACTTAAGTTAACTCACAAAACAGAAGGTCTCAGCATACAACAACCTTTCGATGGCGGGGTTTCAGTCGGAAGCGCCCTTTTTCGGCCTTTTTGCGCACGATCAGTCGGTATGCACACGAAGCTGGCAGGGTCCGTGCACTTCATCGCGAATGTACAGTTACGCTGAAGCTCTATTAAGCGGATGAGGAGCAGTATGCACGGGGCACGTTGTGACAAGTTTTTGCGGATCGGAATTGTTTTCCTATCCCTTTGTTCTTTCGGTAGCGCGGCGGAATCGCCGGCACAAATTAATCCAGAACATTTGAGGCAACAGGCAATCCAAACATTGGAGAGCGCTGTTCGTCGCGCGGCGGAAGCGACCAAGCCCAATGAGAAGGAAATCACTCTCGCGGAAAAGATCGCGAAGCAGAGAAAAGAACTCATCGATAATTTGGCAAAGGCAGATGGGCCAAAAGCAAAAGATGACGCCGCTAAAGCGCTTCGCAGGGCTTTAGGTGGAGATCCTGATGGGAACACCGTTAAGCCGCAAAAGCTTTTCGATTTAGTTGAGAACCTGAAAAAGGCGGATACCACTCAGGCGAAAGAAGAGGCCGCCAAGGCTTTGCTCACGGAACTTTCCCCCTCGGGAAAAGGGGAAGAGCTGACGCCTCAGAATCTTCATGAAGAAGTGGAAAAGCTGAAAAAATCGGCTACCGGCGAAGAGCGGGAAAAAAACGCGAAGGGTGTATTGAAGGCGCTTGGACCGGATGGGATTAATCTTTTCAAGAAGGACGGAAAAATCGACGTAGTGGCGATGGCCGATGCCTTAGGTTTGGAAAAGGACAAGGATTCGGACGCCCGCAAAATGTTGGCCGATGAAGAGGCGAAGGCGGAGAGGGAATTAGCGGCCCTTGCGGCTATTCGCCCCGCTCCCCCGGAAGCAGGCCCCGCTGCCGGTCCTGCCGTAGGAGACCAACGGATTCCTATTCAGCCGGGACCGGTTCAGGGTGGAAATCCTCCTAACAACGGGCCGAATATTGATGCGGGCAATATCCCCGGTCTAGGGCAAGATCCTTTCGCGGGCGTTAATCCTGGAGCTCAACAGGATCAAGTGGCGAACGTGAATCAGCAGGAGCTCGATAGGTTAAATGAGCTCAATCGTCTGCAGCGAGACAACGATCAATTACGCCAACAACGAGACGCAGCTCAGAACGCGGGCACGAAAATCAATGCACCTAGCAAGACCACGAATCCCCCGCAGCCGGTGCAGCCTCCCAATATCAGTGCAGGCTCTCCAAGTGGGGGAGGACAAGGGGGAGGGCAACCTATGCCGGTTCCGCCGCCCCCGACGATTCCGCCTTTGCCTGGCTTTCAGCCCCCCCCGCTTCCGCCACCTAATAACGACGCTTTGATGGCGGAGCTTTTCAAAAGTATCGGGAAGACCGGCGAGAAGGGCGGAAATGAGTTTATGTATAAGGCCTTGGCCGATTTGACGACGATGGGGAATCAAAATTTAACGACCCTACTTGCGACGATCTCGACCATCGGCCAAACGATGGCGGCTGGGTTTAGACAGCCTCCCCCTTCTCTCGCGGTGACGAGAACGGGAAATGTGAATGGACCCATGCCGAATCTCTATGGAAAGACTGCAGTCCAGCCAAGGACTAGCCGTACCTCCAAAAGCGGCGGGCCACGCACAGGCGTAGTCGTGAAGGGCTCGGGTAGCTCTCGCATTACGCAAGTGGCTTCGACCGGCAGGGTATCGAGAACGTCTCAAGTGTCGAATAGTGGATCGGGCGAGTTCCGAGGCCCCTTGGCCAGAGCGGCGCGCGAAACGGGCCGGGCAATTCGAAAGTCTTCTCGATAGACTTGCGCTCAAAAGTTGCGTTAAATTTAGTCAATGCTGTTGCAGGAACTAAATCAACGTTATGTCCAGCTCCATTCGGCGAAGGAAGAAGCGTTTTGGGCCAAGAAGATGGGCCATGCCGCGTACCAGTCAGGAGTCTTCGAAGATAGAGAGAACGCCTTAAAGCAATTCATTACCGATTCCTCTTTTCTCCCCCAAATCAGAGAGGCACTAACTCGTGCCGAATTAAGCCATGACGAAAAGTTTGCGCTGGTCGGCTGGCGTCGCTTTTTCGAGGTGAATGCGGTCGAGAGCAAAGAAGCTCGTGATCTGCAGGAAGTCTTAGTTAAGAAAGAAGGTGAGCTCGAACGCGCCCGGCAGAGCATGCACTTGGGCTATCAAGAGCCCTTTCACGGCCGTTTCGTCGAGGCGGGGTCGGACAAAATGCGGCTCGTAGTGGGGACTTCTCGCTTCGAGGCCGAGCGCAAAGCGGCTTGGGAAGGGTTACAAAGTATCG
>JAHFAF010000037.1:2353-20652 GCA_023250715.1 Pseudobdellovibrionaceae bacterium
TGGATTTATCGATATCGTGAAGGATCGGAATCGGTTGGGACGCCTCCTCGGTTTTGAAGATTACTACGACTATAAGGTGAGCCTCTACGAAGGGTTTTCGAAGAAAAAGCTATTTGAGCTTCTGGGTGAGTTGGAAAGGGACACTCGCGCGGCCTGTCGCAAGAGTGTTGAGGATCTTGCTGTGCAAGGAGTTTCGGCGCGCGAGCCCTGGAATTTCGAATTTCTCATTTCAGGTGATATGACGGCAAAAACGGATCCTTACTTGGGCTTTAACCAGGCGTTGGGGCGTTGGGGGCGTTCGTTTGCCGCGATGGATATTAATTACGAGGGAGCGACCCTTCAGCTCGATCTTCTTATTCGCAAAGGAAAAGAGGAAAACGGATTCATGCACGGGCCTTTTCCCGCTTACATCGAGCAGGGAAAGTTTCTACCTGCAAAAATAAATTTCACGGCGAATGCGATTCCAGGACAATTGGGCAGTGGCTTGAAGGGATTGGAGACTCTCTTTCACGAGGGGGGACATGCCGCTCACTTCGCTAACATCCGCATGCCAGCACCTTGTTTTTCGCAAGAGTTTGCGCCGACTTCGGTCGCCTTTGCCGAGACACAGTCCATGTTCATGGATACTCTATGCGAGGATCCAGACTGGCGTGCACGTTACGCAAGAAATGCAAAGAATGAGGCGATGCCTCGAGAGCTCATCCGCGAATGCATGTTACGGGAGCATCAGTTTCTTGCCTACCGGATGCGAAGCATGCTGGTTGTGCCCTATGCGGAAAAGGCGCTTTACGAGATGAATGACACCGAGCTCACGCCGGAAAATATTCTGAAGCGCTTGAGAGAAATAGAGAAGGATATCCTTTGTCTTAATGCTGCGGTTCGTCCCGTGTTGAGTGTCCCGCATCTTATTTCCGGCGAAGCTTCGGCCTACTACCACGGCTATGTGCTCGCCCAGATGGCGGTCTACCAAACCCGCGGCTTTTTTCTTTCGAAATACGGCCATATCTTCGACAACCCGGAGGTGGGGCGAACCCTTTCAAAAAAATATTGGAACCCCGGAAATTCGAAAAGTTTCCTGGATCTCGTCCAGGATCTCACCGGCTCACCTTTTTCCGCCGCGGCAACTATCGCGGTCGTAAATTGCCCTTCCGACGATCTTGTCGCGGCTGCAGAAAAGCGGATGGACTTAGAACCTCGTATCCCCGCGCACGTCGGCCCGGTTCAGCTAGGAGCAACCATTAAGATGGTTCACGGCGATGAACTGATAGCCACAAATGAAGGCACTACGTTCGAAGAGATGGAAACAACCTACCGCCGCTGGGTGGAGCGTCAGGGCGCCTGAAACTGCGAGGAGGCGCAGCCGACGCGGCAGTCTCGTTGTTAACGCTAAGGTCGACGAGATTGCTTCGGCCTTTGGCCTCGCAAATTCCTTCTTTACTTACCGGCGCAATCCTTACAGTGACCGAATAGGCGATGATCGTGGAAGACCAAGCGGAAGCCGTACTCGGAGCAGACCTCAGTCTGAATCTTTTCTATTAAATCAGAATGGAACTCGATGATTTTTCCACACTGGATGCACACCATGTGATCGTGGTGGCCTTTTACGCTCGTGCGCTCGAAATATTCGCGGCGGCCGTCGCCCACGGATTTCTGGATGACTCCGCATTCCAATAGTAGGGGAATCGTCCGGTAGACAGTATCGCGAGAGATTTGCGATCCTTTCGATTTCAGAAGTTCATGCAGGCCATCGGCGTCAAAGTGGGTCTTTAAGCGTAAAATTTCCTGGATGAGCTCTCGGCGCTCGCGCGTGAATTTCAGCCCCTTCTTCTCCAAAAGGAGGCGAAAGCTGTCCGTTTCATTGGGCTTTTGCATGGTCGATTTGTAACACAGATCAAATTTAGAGCAACTGCATCTTCAAGCAGTAGACGGAGCCGCCGCTTTTCAAGAATTCGGAGGTGTCTACTTCGTGTGGCTGAAAGGCAGCTTTTTCAAGCAGCTTCAAAAAATGTGGGGAGCCCTTTTGAAGGATTACATCTCTCTTATTTGGGCAGAAGCAATTGCCTGCAAAATTTTCCAGCGCTTCCTTTTCATCGATTGAAATCACCTGGCCGAATACCTGGTGAATGATGCCGAGGCTTTCCTTGGAAAAAGCGCTCGGAACGAGTGCAACGGTCTTGGGGCTCAAAATGGAGAAGCAAGTATCTAAATGGTAGAACTCTTCCCGTTGTATTTTCAGAAGAATCACTTGAAGGCCGAAGCGCCGAGCAATTTCTTCGTACGTCTTTCGATCGGTACGTTGTCCATAGCCCCCCCAAAGCAAGGGCAGCTTCGGGTGAAGTATCGCATCTCCATTTCCCTCGAAATGAAGGGTGGTGTCTTCAAGGGTGAAAGAGCGATAGCCGTGACTCTCAAACCAAGTTTGAAACAAAGGAATTTCGGGCTCTCTATGCTCGGACATCATGCGTGCCATTAAGACATTTTTCTGATGAGTTTCCCTGTCATAGAAAGGTAGGCTTTGGTTCGCCGCAAAGACCATGTCGGGTAAATTCACTTGTCCGGGAAGAGTGTGTACCGTGAGGCCAATGTCCTCATAAATCCATTTGATTCTTTGCCATTGGTCGCGCGCCTTTGCCGTGTCCACTTTTTTCAGATTTCCCTTCTCGTCTTTCATGAAGGGATTGATCGCATATTTCACCTGGAAGAAATCAGGCTTGACCATGAGGATCTCTTTAGGCTCCGAATAGGGGCGCGGGCTGGGAAGGCCCTTGAGAAGTATTTTGGCTTGAGCTTTTGTCTCGGCGAGCATTTACATCACCTCCATATCAATCGTCATCGCTGGTGCTTGAATCGGAGCCGTTTTGTGGTGTCCGGTGGAATCTGTTCCTTCAATGAAAAATCGAATTTTACTGCCTGCTGCTTGCGCGGGAATGTCCGCAAAGAAGAATCTCCCTTCGGCGGGAGTCGTTGCTATCTCGGTTTGTTCCGCCCCGTTCAACCACCAATGGAGGACGGGAGTTCCCCGTATTTGGCTTCCGGGAGCGGGAACTGCCTCCACCCGAACCTGCGTGGGCTTAGTGGCAATTGCCGACTGAGTGATTTCAGGAAAGAGGTAAAGGGCGTCTTGCCGATAAAAATT
This sequence comes from Pseudobdellovibrionaceae bacterium, assembly GCA_023250715.1. Lineage (GTDB taxonomy): Bacteria > Bdellovibrionota > FAC87 > UBA2466 > UBA2466 > JAHFAF01. Next base: position 5,490 of record JAHFAF010000037.1, read on the forward strand.
ATTTGCGCGGCAGTGGACAGAGTCTCCCCACCCAGTTCCTTCTCCTTCCACGCCGACAATATCGTAACCTGGTAAAGCCCGCTGATAGATGGCCTTCGCCTGATCGTCACCCGCGTCACCATAGGTCGGGAAATACAAAGTGTGGTTACTGATGAAGGAATTGATGTAAGCGCGAAAACCCCGACTTCCTTCACGGGAAATCATCTTCATTCGCAAGATTTTGAACGGCGTTCCGTAGGCACTCTTCATATTCTGAAGTTTCGCTACCATCGCGTCGGAATCCGCTTTATAGGGCGAGCCCTGAGGGAACTCGCTGAACACCCAGGTATCTGGGGCTACCAATTTCCCGAAAGTATCCATGTGTTCGATGGTGCTTCCAGGGGAAAGCCGAGCGGTTGTGTAGCGCGTGATCCCTAAAAAATCCAACATTCTCTTTAAGACGTCGTCCGCAGTGAGGGAGCTATTCTCGCGGAAAACCAAAGTGGACGAATAGGCATTGTGAAGGCTATCGGCATAATAGTTTCCACCTGTGTGCACGAGGCCTGGCGCGTAGATCGGAAGGTGGAGAGACTGGGCCATGTATTGTGGCACTTTGTCGTCGTTGGGGCGGGGGCGATTGTAAATCGTATCGACCATTCCCATCTTTCCGTTACCATCAAGAATATACCAGGGGCCGTAGTCTCTAACCCAAATTGTATCGGTCGGTACGATGAGAAAACGGATGTCCTTGTCATTGATCTGATGATCCAAGAGCCAATTTTTCCACCAGCTTTTTTCCGAGTCGGTATCCGCGAGTAATGTTGTGGGGCCGTGTTGTGCGAGAGCTCGAATGAAAGAAGCATTCGGCCAAAGCGTTACCGCGGAAGCAGATTCTTCCCACTCGCCCAAGGATCGAATGGGTCCAACGGGAGAAGCCCCCCGCGATAAGTTGAAAGCTCGAAAACTTTTCTCGTGCGGAGCCAGCCCGATCGGTAGATTCTTTTGATCCGGCGGTACCGCCTGGGCAGTCAGAACGAGTGAAAAACTTAATAATAATATTTTATTATACTTAGAGATCATGGGGGGAACTCCAGTGGGGCTATCTTAGCAATGCTTTGGGTAAGGCGTACATCTCGCCGCGGCATGGATCAGGGAAGATCGATATGGAAACGGTTACGTTTGAAGGTTTTGATGAGCTCCGGCTGTTCTGCTTTGCCGTATTTTTCCTCGTGGACACCGGACTCAGCGCATCGCAGAGCCAAGGCGTATCCTTTGTATGACCTTGGACGTCCTATGAGCCTCGCAGCTCTCGGTGCAAGAGGGCGGCGATCTAATACAAGATAGCTTACGGGAAGGCTCCTCAAATCAATTTCCATTTCACGACTAAATTTCGTCCAGTCAGCACTTTGAAAGACCTCGGACGGAGGCTCGGCGAAGTGGTGACACCAATGGCGATCATTTTCCAAAGCAAGAAGGCCGCAACGGGCCTGGTGAGGACAGGGGGCCCATACCTGAAACAGCCCTCGCAAGTTTTCTCTCACCTCAATCAATCGACGAGAAAGAGCTGGCGTTCCGGGCTCGACCCAAATCACTGTTTGGGCCTGGCTGACCAAGCTCATGAGCTCCTCCCCAAGTCTGTGCTCGAGCTCTCCCAAAACATGGCTTAAGAGAAGGATGAGTGGAAGGGAAGGATCACTCCGCTCGGCCCCTTCGTGGACCGGGGTAGAACCGCCGAGATTCGTAAGTTGATTTTTCGTGAATTCGCGCGCAAGGCGAGAACGGTCCCAAAAGCGTAGCTCGGAAAATAGCGGCGCTGGGAAGTCTCTCAGGAAATGTCGAGAGGCGATTCCCGTGCCGCACCCCCAATCCAATACGGCGGGTTTACCCGGGCCGGGTGTCCAGCCGAGTTCTTTCAGCTCACGAAGTACGGCATCCCATTTCCAGCTGATCCGGGCGGCGAAAGTTTGATCATATTCCTTGAGCTGCTCCGCGTTTTCCCAATAATCCGCCCGAAGCCCGGGCGTTTCCGAGAGAAAATGTTCTCGCAACTTCCTAAGCAGTCCGAAGTTCATTCTTCAAAACCTCAGCGACTCGTTCAGGGTGATCGAGGTGGACGTGATGCCCTCCCGGTATCGTGATCACTTTCAAGTTTGCCACCGCCTCGATGCGTGCTTTCGCATCCAATCGATCGTACTCAATTCCATTTTCGGCGCGCACCAAAAGAGTGGGAGCTTGGATCCGGCGCATGTAAGCGTGAATTTGCTCAGGCACCATCCGGACCGGTGTGGAAAGTCGCAAGGCCGGATCGCTTCTCCACGTGTAGCCCCCTTCGACGGGTTTTAGGGAGCGCTCCATGAGGGTGTAGGCGGATGTGGAAAGAAGAGAAGTGACTGCTCTGCGCAACTTCACTACGTCTTCAACCGAGCGATAAACCGGGGTTTTAGCAACCCGCATTTTTTGTTGCTCTTCCAAGTATTTCTTCATGCGCTCAGGAGCCTCTTCGGCAGTGAGAGCCAGTGGTCCCATCGACTCCAAAAGCCAAAGCTTCTCTACGTGTTCAGGAAAAAGAGCGGCGTAGAACGAGGCGATCGCACCTCCCAATGAATGTCCCATCCAAATGGCCCTTTCCCAACCAAGCGCATCGAACGCTTCTCGCAAGCAAGAGATCCATTCGGCGAAGGGGTAAGCTTCATTGGCGTTTCGATGAAAGGAAAAACCATGTCCTGGAAGATCGATGGCGACGATTTCGAGATCGGGAAGAAGTGGTGCTAGGCCGTCGAAGCTTGCGGCATTGTCCAGCCAGCCATGCAAAGCGATCGCCCGTTTTGGAGCACCCGAATTCCAAATTTTTGCGGCGATGTCACCACGGGAGGAGGGGTAGGTCTTTTCCTGGCACGACATATTTAGACTCTACCATCAAGGGAGTCTAGCTTCTTAAAGAGGTCCGATAGCATGGATTTTCGGGCTTCGACACCTAGCGGCCTAGGGCCCAGGCGTTCCGTGAAAAGGCCGGGAGGAAGTTCCAGAAGAAAACGTGAAGCAGGAGAGTCGACGAGTTTCCCATGGCGGTTTCGTTTACGGGCGCGGGTAAGAATGAGCCGCTGTTGGGCGCGCGTGACTCCCACATAGAAAAGCCTTCGTTCCTCATCGAGATTGCCGCCTAGAGTACGGTGCGGGATAAGATCCTCTTCCACGCCCATCAGTAGAACGACCGGAAACTCCAGTCCTTTACTCGCGTGCAGGGTCAGTAATTGAACTTGATCTTGTCGCTTTTCCTCTCCTACGTTGTCCCTAAGTTCCATCGCATCGAGAAAATCCCGAATTGTTTCTGGTCGTCGCCCCCCTCTTTCCACGAATCTATCTAGAATGCCGCTAAAGATTTCGAGCCACTTCCATCTTTTGGACGCTGTGGCCGCATTGCCCGCGATTTTTTCGATTTGCTTGCGATAACCAATTTGCTCGAAGACTTGAACAAGCTCAGCACCCGGAGTCTGGGGCGATTGCAATAGACGAGGAGCCAATGAGGTCAATAGTTCGAAGAACTGATCGAGTGAGTGTCCGGCTCGCTCCTCCACACCGGCCTCTCGCCATTTTTTCGCGGCCTCCACGAATGAAACTCTGTGCGTTCGAGAAAACAAAGTGAGGGAGTCTATCGTTTTTTCTCCGATTCCGCGGGGTGGATTATTGAGAATTCGGCGGAAGGCAACTTCATTGGGACGGAGGCTGCAGCGCAAGTAGGCTAAGACATCGCGCGTTTCCTTACGATCGAAAAAGGCCGTTCCCCCGCTCATGACGTAAGGCACTCCCTGCCGGCGCAGTTCCGCTTCAAGGTGCGCTCCTTGTCCATTCGATCGGTAAAGCACTGCCAAGTCCTGGTAACGAAAACCGTCCCGGACAAACTGAGCGATTTCACTTCCTACGCACTCGGCCTCTTCGTTCTCGTCATTAAAGACAACAACCTCTGGAAGGGGGCCCTCATCTCGGCTCGGCTTCAATACCTTCTTATGGCGTTGTGTATTTTTCGAGATGATTTGGTTCGCCAAATTGAGAATTTGTGGAGTTGAGCGGTAGTTTTGTTCCAGTCGAACAACTTTACAGCCGGAATAAAGCTTCGGGAAATCGAGGATGTTGCGGATATCCGCTCCCCGCCAACCATAAATTGATTGGTCGTCGTCTCCGACCACGGCCAGATTCTTGTGCGGCGCTACTAGGAGCTGGATAAGCTTCAGCTGCGCCCGATTAGTATCTTGGAATTCGTCCACCATCACCTGATCGAAGGAGTTTTGAATTGCCTCCCGGACGTCCGGAAGTTTTTGCATGAGCTCGATGGGCCGCAAGATAAGGCTATCGAAGTCGACCATTCCCAGGTGATCGAGCCTTTTTAGGTACTTGGGCAACGCGAATTCCGTCGCTTCTTCATATTCCTCTTCCTTTTCCGCCGCGTCTCTTCCCGATTCTCGCCATTGGCTCAGCATTTCTAGAACACGGTTGGCGTCGTAAGAGCTTTTGCCCACGTTGTGAAAATCTCTCAAAACTTCTTTTACCAGGGCTCCTGCGTCGGTAGCGTCAATCACTCCGAACTCGCGGCTTAGCCCTGCCTGCTTATGAAATTTACGAAGAAGCTGTAGACCGAAAGAATGGAAGGTACCAGCCCAAAGGCCTGAGGCGCAGTCCCCTAGACGATGCGCCACCCGTTCTTTGAGTTCTCTTGCCGCCTTGTTGGTGAAGGTGAGCACACACAGCCGGTCAGGAGCCACCTTTCCCTCATCAATGAGCCGCCCGGCTCTCGATACGAGGACTGTGGTCTTCCCGGAACCTGCTCCGGCAAGGATGAGTAGCGGTCCTGTGTCGTGTGCAGCGGCTTCGCGCTGTTCAGCGTTTAGTGATTCTAGCCACGAACGTGTCATTGAATGAGGGAAAATCCCAAAATTGCAGGCGAGTGTCAAAGAACTGCTATAAAAAAAAGTTTGAAAATACCTTGCCCACGGACGGAACACGTCCTGAGTGAAAAAAAGATGAGCTGCCGACACCCTCCAGTGTGCCGGTCAAGAATACATTCCTACAGTCATGGATAAGACAAGGTATTCCAATCGACGACACTTGTCTGGCATGTCGACTGCAGTAAAGAGTCTTGGGCAGTAGAACGTAATCGGAGGTTGCATGTTAAAACATAAATGGATCGTATTATTAACCTTGTGTGCTTTGAGTTGTCTTTCCTCTAGGGCCGATGAATGGATGTCTCTCAATGGAAGTAACACTTTTTGCCGAAGGCTCACCGAAACGGTCGTAATGCGAGATCCTTCTTCTTGCGGTTCGACCAACGTCTTCTGCACGATTCCCGTGCAATGTTTCCAAGGATCCCAGAATTTCGTGACCACAGTGATGTGTCGGGCCGAAAGAAATACCCGATCGGGATGCCCTCGATTGCAGCGTTGCGCGGACGATCCGAGTCCCCAGCTAGGATATGAATCGGACCTTCCCCGCTGGGATATCCAGCTCGACGACATGATCTTCAAGTCCAGCCTAAGCGGGCACTAGAAAAAGGTGTGTGGATACTTTTTCCGCGATTTATACCTAGCCCCGAAAAAGTATCCACACACCTTTTTCCTTGGGTCCGGGCGGTATCCATCTGGGGAAGTTTCTAGTAAGATAAATAGCTTAGGCGATCATTCTCCATGAAAAGACAAGTGTTTTTCATTCTGGCCCTTGCGGCCTTATCGGCAGCCTGTTCGCAGCGCGCCGTAACCGCTACCGAATCGAATGAGCTTGCTGGTCCGCTTTCCGAAGTTCAGAAGCCAGAAGGAAAGCGAAAGGACTCTGCGGAGCAATTCGACAAATGGGTGAATGGGAAACTCACGCCGGAAGAAATTGCCGCACTTAAAGAAGGGTGCCAGAAAGATCCGTCGGAAAATATCTTTTGCTCCACCATCAATAGAGGGGAGGCGCTGGAGAAACGAATTCGGGCGCGCAATAGAGTCCCGAAGAAGCCCGAACCGGTCAACATCCGTCCGTCTGAGATCAAGATCGTCGATGGAAAGGTTCAGAACTGGAAAAAATTGAAAAAAGAGCCCGTGAAGTCGCTTCTGAAAGGGCTTCTCAATTTTCAGCTGGACGACCTTCAAGTCTTGCGCAAAGCTGCGACCAAAGAAAAAAAATGCCCGAATAATGTCGCGGTCACCGTGGCTGCAACTCTCGAGGATTTTTTGCCGGATAGGGCTAATCCACGCGATATCGCGGGACTCTATGAAAAAGCCGCAGATTGTTTGAAAAAAACCGATTCAGATCGGGAGACTTACTACACGCGGGCGGGCCTTCTTCAATATTTGAATAAGCAATACAAAGTCGCCTCTTTCTACTTTCAGCGAGCGACCAAAGTTCCCAACGCCTACGTCGCAAGGCCACTTTACTGGCTCCACCGCTGCCACCAGGAGATGAACGACAAGAAGGGGGCCGATGCTGCTCTCAATCAGCTTTGGATCAAATATCCTTACGCTTTTCATACATTGGTGGCCTCCACCGCGAACAATCGGGATCCGGGAGATAGGCTCAAGGAAGCAGGTGCGAGCGGAATCAAGCGATCCAAAAAAGTTCCCGCTTTGAATGTGCTTATCGAACAGGCCGAGATTCTGAAGGCAGGAGGTTACGATTCGAGCGCTGCCCTGCTTGCGGAATGGGCAATTGGTGAATCTTGGAAAGCGGAGTCAGACATTCGGGTTTATCTCGCTCAATTGGGAGATGCGCAAACGAAAATCACGATTGCTTCCGACATTATTTCCAGAAATCCGGGCCAAGTGAGTCGCCCGACTTTAGAGCTCTATTTTCCGAAAGCATTTTTCCCACTTTTCGAGAAGCATTCGGGCTCGCTAGATCCCTTCATTCTGCTCTCCGTGGCGCGCCAGGAGAGCACCTTAAATGAAAAGGCGATCTCTCCGGCCAATGCACAAGGCCTATTGCAAATTCACCCCGACACGGGTGCCAGGGTTAGCGGAGGCTCTGTGGACCTATTGGACCCTGAACAGAATGTAACAGTCGGCGCTCGTTATCTTTCCGAGCTCCTCAATAAGGAGGAGAATCAAATCCACATGGCGCTCGCTGCCTACAACGCGGGCGAGGAGAAGCTCCGAGAGTGGGTGCGTCGTTATCCCACCAGCGATCCCATTCTCTTCACGGATTTAATTTCCTACCGGGAAACCAGAAACTACGTTGCTGCGGTTCTACGCAACTATTACTGGTACCGCAGGCTCTTCAGCCCTGCTACCGACCTCGTTACGAACGTCATCGATCCTAGTGTGGCTAGGCGGTAGCTTCCGGCCGCGTATCGTGAAATTTCAGAAAATTGATGTGGGCCTTATTCTTTTCGTCGAAAGAAAGGATATCTACGAATTGATGGTTCCAGTGTAGGTCTCTCCATGTGTACTGATTGCGAAGATGGACTGTTTCGGAAAATGCTCCTTCGATGCCAATGATGGTGATGAAGAAGTAAGCATCATCCCGCTCCAACGTTTCGGCGGTATCTCCGTACAAGGGACTCTTCTCATCAATGGCGTGAACTCCGGTCCACGTCATGGCAAAAAACGGAGATCGCGATCTCTGTAAGGGGACATCCAAGAATTGGCGATAGTTCTCTCCTTCCAATGTCGTTGAAGCGCGGATTAATACCACACTGAGCTGAGCATCCATGAGCTGACTGTCCCGCGTATTGGCAATGCGAAACATAAGGCAGCGTTTTCCATTCCTCATTCCCACGACCATTACCTTACTGAAAAGCATCTTCGCCGTGGGCCTCGAGAATTTTGCAAACATCAAGGCGGACGCCATCGCAAAACCGAGAAGCCCTTGAAAGGATTCGATGGCCGCGAGGCAATTGGCGTAAAGGCCGCGCGGGTGAAGCGAGCCGTAGCCCACGGTTGCCATGGTCTGCACGCTAAAGAAGAAGGCATCCTCGAAGTTCCCGGGTCGAGCGTTTTGAATGACGTCCCCGCCCAAGAGGTAGAGCTCGGCAAAGAGGAGATTGAGACCTCCATACCCCAAAGCAACTACCAGAACCAAGGTTGACCAACGAGCCGTCAGGAAAGAGAGGTACAGATCGTTGAAAATTCTATGGAGTCTCAGTTTTCGCACGGCTATCGATCCAGGATGCCGGTTCATTTTGACGCCGACAACCCATTTCGGCACTCGAAATCACGAGCCTTTCGGCACGAAACAGGTGGCACGCGGGATGCAAAGTCAGCCTGTCGGGGACTGGGTTGGGCATCTTGAAAATTTCGCGGTGGATTGAAGCAGTCCCAAGCAACTGCGTAGGTTAGCCGTGATCTCTGCTGGGGGGGGCCGACATGGGGCTCTCCCCAGAGTTTTTTGTGCTAGATTCCTTCTGTGATTTTTCCCGGAAAACCGGCTTTGGTATTGGCCCCGATGGAGGGTGTGACCGATGCGCCCATGCGCTCTCTCCTCGGAGAGCTGGGCGCCTTTGACCTTGCGGTGTCGGAATTCATTCGGGTGAGCCATGAAATTCCGCCAGCGAAAGTCTTCCTGAAGCATGTGCCTGAGCTGAAAACTGGCTGTAGGACCGCGCAGGGAATGCCGGTTGCCATCCAGATCTTGGGGGGAGACCCAGGAAGAATGGCCCAGTCGGCACTCGTTGCGGTCAGTCTAGGAGCTCTTGCGATAGACATCAATTTCGGTTGCCCCGCACCCACCGTGAATCGTCACGATGGCGGAGCAACACTTCTCAAATATCCCAGTCGAATAGAGAGTATCGTCGCCGCAGTCCGCGGGGCCGTGCCGTCCCATCTTCCGGTTTCCGCAAAACTGCGATTAGGCTGGGATTGTCGTGATTCGATAGACGAAAACGCTGAGGCCGCGGCAAGTGGCGGGGCGAGCTGGATTACGATTCACGGCCGCACGCGGATTCAAGGTTATGCGCCTCCGGCTTATTGGGAGCCCATAGGCAGAGTTCGCGCACGTCTTAAAATTCCCGTCATCGCAAATGGCGAAATCTTTTCCTTGGAGGATTTCAAGCGCTGCCGAGAGGTCACGGGCTCTGAGCATTTCATGCTGGGTCGGGGCGCTTTGGGAGATCCGCAGCTGACTCTGGCGATTGCAAAAGAGCTGGGGAAGGAAATTCCCGAGCATTCAATTTTGTCCTGGTCCGAGCGGCTCGAGCGTTTTCTCGTTCATAGTGCTCCTTTTCCTCAAAGTTCACCCCATTACAATCTTCGGAGAATCAAACAGTGGCTGAGCTTTGCGCAAAAGACCGGTCACATTGATTGGTTCGACAGGGTGAAGCGATCCGAAAGTATTGAGGAGATTCAAAGAGAGATTTCTTCCTTCTCGAAGAGCACCCGGCCTTCCATCCCACCCGCAAGCACGATCGATTGACCGGAGAGATGGCCCGCGAGAAGAGGCGAAGAAAGAAACACGATGGCGTTCGCCACATCGGCTGGCATTGCAATTTTTCTTAAAGGGACTGTCTGCAAAACTCGTTTCACGGCGTCTGGGTTTTCTTCAAAGGTGCCCGCCATGGGTGTGCGCACCCAGCTCGGGCAAACGGCATTCACTCGCCCTCGAGGTGCTAGGCGAACGATTTCATTCTTGAGCGATAACAAAAGCCCTCCGGTTGCGCCGGATTTGCTAGCAGCATAATCTCCGTGTAGAGCTTCCCCGAAAATTCCCGCGGTAGAGCCGACGATGACGCCCGAAGGATCGACGAGCTTGTGCTTTTCGATGCCTTGGAGAAATTTTCGAAAGCAGAGGAACATCGAGGTCAAATTCGTGGATAATGTGTGATTCCACTGGGCGAGAGTCATTTTGTGAACAGGTGTCGGTGTCTCGACCCAGATGCCGGCATTTGCTACTAGCGTGTCGATGGGGCCAACCGTTCTCTCGGCATCTGTGAAAAGTCGTTCGACGTCTTTTTCATTGGTGAGATCCGCTTGAAGGGTATGAGGAGAGAGTCTTTTTGCTTCTTTCTCCTGCGTTCTATAATGGGCAATGACTCTAGCGCCCTCGGCTAGAAATGCGCGGCAGACTTCGCTTCCGATTCCGCCTGCGGCGCCGGTGACGAGAACGGTTCGATTCTTCAAGCCGCTATCCATCGTCAGAGTCTCCACAAACAACGCATGATATCGGCTGCGGAGAGGAGTTGAAAATCTTTCGGATTGATGTCGCCGTGCCGGGTGGAGTAATACGCGCGTTCGGCGGTGCCGGTCTGTCTCAAACACGCTTGAATCAAGTCCCGCTCCTTGCGCTTCGGGACTTCGAGGGGTGCGCCTGGATTTTCGTAGGCCGTCGGATAGAGATCCCCCTCGTACTCGAACTTCATTTCCTCAGGACTGGGTTGAGGGCGCCAGGGAATGGCAAAATCCGGTGGAACGCCATCCCACTGCGGGGATAATCCTGGAGTGACGTAATAAATGGATTCCGTTTCATAAAGAAAGACGGGATAGCCTTTAAATGGACTGCCAGGAGAATAGGGTGCTTGCGCGGTCCCTTTTCCGAACGTTCTATTGCCGACAAGATAGGCTCGTTTCGTCTGTTGAAGCGCGGCAGCCGCAAACTCGGCACCGCTGCAAGAGCGGTGATTCACAAGAACGAGTAACGGCAGATCCGTAATTTTTGGTAAGGTAGTAGGAAGCACCGTCTTCACACCTGTTCGGATATCGAGAGTCATCCCAATCTGTTTCGTGGGGCCTATGAAGAGGCTAATGAAATCGAGGGTAACCTGAATAGTACCTCCCCGATTCCAACGCAAATCGATTACGATTCCTTTAGCGCCGTTGCGGTGGAACCCCTCGACCGCTTTCCGCACCTGGGAAATGAGCGCGGGACTTTGAATTTCCTCAACTTTAAGATAGCCGAACGTTCCGCCGTCACCTCGAATCGTGCGGCTCATGGCAAGCGGATCGAAGACTACTTGCCGTAGGATAGAAAGAGTAAGAATTCTGGCCCCTCTACGGACGGTAACGTAGACGGGTTCATTCGGTTTTCCCGAGAATCTTTTGAAGAGATTCTCTTCGGAAGTGTCATGCACTTTCAGCCCGTCAATTTCCAGAATTTCGTCTCGCTCCTTGAGCCCAGCTACTTCCGCGGGACCGTCCGGAAGAAAGCCAGCAACCTTCCAAATTCCTTCGCGCCTATCCAGCTGGATTCCAATGCCGGCAAACTCCTCACCTTTCGAGGATTGTTCTTCTTTCACGAGTTCGATTGGATCCAAATGGGCGTGCGCGTCTGATTCCAAGAGCGCATCATTAAAGGCCTGTGCGGTGAGGACAGCCGCTCGAGCGGGGTCCGCGGAATTTACGGCCCACTTGAAAACCTCTTCAAAGTCGACTTTTTGGTTTTCCTGATAGATGCGCTGAAACTGGGGACGTAGGTGGTTCCAGAAGGGCCGGATATCGGTCCTTTTTTCGATTTCATAGATTTGAAATCCACCCACGCTGCCCACGATCTTTCCGGGAGGGAATTCAGAGGAGCGGAAGTCTTTGGGGATGAGGAATAATTGAGGTTCTCGAGACGCCAAAAGGGAATTGAGAGCTTTGACTGCCATGAGGAAGTGCTCTTGCGATTGGAATCCGTAGGTGTTGTTTACCATCGCGGAAAGCATCTCGTAGCGGAAGCCCACCTTTTCCCAGGCCTCATCTATTTTGTCGCCGGAAGCTTCGGTGACAGAACGACAGATGTTTTGAGAGAAACTTAGCGTGGCTGTAAAAAGCCCGCTCCAGAGGACGAATGTGTAAGCCAATTTCATGACGACCTGTAACCCGCTTTTACTAAACACTAATTTAATGCGATGTGCCAAGAACTTTTTACGCGATGAACCCTGTCTTTTCGAAGGTTTGAGATAGACTCCCTCCCTTCGATGGGTAATGGGAACCTCCCACTTTCTCGCAGGACTTTGCTCAAAATCACCGGCACCGGTTTAGCTTCCATTTACTTGGGTGGCTGTACTCTCTTTCAAGAAAAGACCCGTGATATAGCATCGTTCGACGGGCCGGATATTTTTCCCATCGATCGTACTCTCGGAGACGTTGCCCCTAGGTCATTTTCGGGAGACTCCTTCGAGCGTCCTCACGCGATTCTTTGGGATACAAAAAAATACGTTCAGTCTCGCGGCGGGATGCCGAAAGTCACGGAGAAAGCCTCCGTCGTTGTTATCGGAGGCGGTTTGAGCGGCCTTCTCTCGGCTTACCTTCTTAAAGATCTCAATCCCTTGATTCTGGAGCAAGCATCTCGCTTGGGTGGAAATGCGCGCGGAGAGTCTTGGAAAGGGATGGATTATGCCTTGGGTGCCGCCTACTTCATGGAGCCGGAAGAGGGCACGAAACTTCGCAAACTCATGCGCGAGATAGGTGTCGAAGCGATTGTGCAAGCGAAGACCTCAGATGACCCTGTGGCATTTGAGGGGAAGCGATTCACGGAATTTTGGGAAGGCGAGGGGGATAGGGCAAATGCCAAGGCCTTCGAGTCTTACAAAAAGTATTTGAAAGATGTGGCCGAGAATCGTAACGGGCATCGTTACCCCGATCTTCCCATGACCTCCGCATGGGTGAGAGAGCTCGACAAATATTCCCTATTGGAAAACCTCGAAAGTAATTTGGGCGGAAAGCTTCATCCTCAGATTTTTTCCGCAGTCGATCGATATTGCTGGTCCTCTTTCAACGCTTGCGCAAGCGAGGTGAGTGCGGCGGCCGGTTTGAACTTTATTGCGGGCGATTCGGGAACGGTCTGGGTGGCCCCTGGTGGAAACTCAGCGGTGACGGACGCTTTGGCCCGCCGACTTCCTGAGGAAAGACTCCGCACGGAGTCAGTTGTATTTAATGTGAAGACTGAGGGCGATCGGGTTATCGTGAGCTACGAAGATGCCAACCGAAAATTAAAGGCTGTCGAGGCGCGTGCGGTGATCATGGCTTGCCCGAAATTCGTGGCGAAGCGTTTGATAGAAGGGCTCGAGCCGGAGCGAGTGAGTGCCATCGATAAAATTCGTTACCGCTCTTACTTGGTCGCAAACGTTTTATTGAAAAAGGCAGTTCGCCCCTATTTCTACGATCTTTTTCTCTTAGGTAAAGAGCAGGCCACTCAGGCAGGGGTGGTCGATGCGGTTCTTGCAGATTTTGCCCACCGGCAGGCGAAACAATCCATTTTGACTCTCTATCGCGCGTTGCCGTTCGATGGCGCTCGTCACGAGCTCTATATGCCAGGCAGTTATGAAAGGTACCGCGCAGAGTTCGAGGCTTCGATCGCTAAAGAAGTTCTGCCGGTGTTGGGCCTGAGTGCGAGCGATGTCTTAGATCTTCGCTTGACCCGTTGGGGACATCCGATTCCTGTAGCGGACAAGGGCCGTATCGCCGATAAAACGATTGATCACTTGCGAGCGCCATTTAGGGATCGCGTCTTCTTCGTCGAGCAGGATAACTGGCTTTTGCCAGCGTTGGAGACGGTCGCGAACGAAGCTTTTTACTTCACGCCTAAAGTTGCGAAAATCGCGACTGCGGGAATCTCCTAGCTGTATCTGCGAGGGCGCAGCCCGTGGCAGTCTCAATGCGGTAGCTAGATCAACGAGATTGCTTCACTTCGTTCGCAAATACAGTTGTTATTCACTCCTCAACGCTTCGATTACCTGTAGCCGCTCCGCCTTCAATGCCGGGGTGAAGCCGCTTGCGATGCCGACGGCTAGCATTGCCACCGATGATACTAGGAGGGCTGTGGGATCGAGAATCCAGCGGAAGCCCAAGCTCGAGACGAAGCGAGAGGCGATGTAGATGATGATTTCGTAACCGGCGAAGCCCAACACAATGCCGGCTATCCCTGCCATGGCTGATAAAAGCGTGGACTCCAAGAGAAGTTGCACGCGTACCGTTCTGTCCGTGGCACCCATGGCCTTTCGCAATCCAATTTCTTTGAAGCGCTCGGAGAGGGAGACGAGCATCATGTTGTTGATTCCGACTCCACCCACGGCGAGGGTAACGAGCGCCACCATGCTCAGGAGCAATGTAAAAAGTCCGATAAATTTTCGCATCTGTCCAATAAGAAGAGAGTTGGAATCCACTCGAAACTCGCCAGAGGTTCCGTATTTCTGCTCGAAGTAAGTTCGAATTCCCTTCGCCACTTTTTCCACATCTCTCCCGGCTTCCATTTGCACGACAAAGCGATGGATTTGAGATTCCCACCAGCCGTTGACTGCACGGAAATAGGTAAAGGGTAACACCACTTCCAAGTTTGGTTTTCTCCAGTCATTGGCGGAGGTTTGTTCCTTCAATACTCCGATTACCTGGCAGGGATAGGCCTGGTCGTCGCGAGAAATGAAAAGAATCTGTCCGAGGGGAGACTCATGCCGAAAGAGTTTTGTCGATAATTCCGGCCCGATGAGGCAAACGGGGCTTCGGTTAGCGATGTGGTGGGGCGTGATCGTTCTCCCCGATGCCAGGGGCCGATTCAAAATGCCGTTGTACTCGGCACTTACTCCCAAGACATTCACTTCCTTCTCTACACGATTGCCCCCGAAATTGGCAGTAGCCTCCCAGGACATGAGAAGGGGGGAAAGGTATTTTACATCAGGAAAAACGCTCGTGAGCGGCAAGAGATCTTTCTCCCAGTCGAAAAACTGAAAGAGAACATCGACCTTATCAGAGGCCTTTCTGCGATCGTTGGAATGCCCGCGCATCATCACCGTGTTGGCGCCTAGCTCCTCGTATCCTTTCAATATTTGGCTTTTGGCAAATTCTCCGAACGTAATCATCGCAAAGAGAGCGGCGATTCCAATTGTTACTCCTGCCATGGTGAGAACAGCACGCACCTTATTGCGTCTTAGGTTCTCCATCGCAAGAGGGGCCACGGACTTCGCGAGCCTTGAGTAACCTGCTGCCGATCGAATCGAATGAAGAACGGGACTCGAATGATTTTCGGTAAAGTCCACTTTTTCCCCAGACTCGATGAGAGCTCCGTCCTGCATCCTTAAACGTCGCGAGCAGCGTCGGGCCACTTCCCCGTCATGGGTGATGAGAACGACTGTTTTTCCCTGGGTACAGAGATCTTTTAGCAAGTCGATGATTAGTGCGGCAGTGGCACTATCCAGATTCCCCGTCGGCTCGTCGGCTAAGACTAAAGGGGCATCGGTCATCAGGGCTCGAGCTATTGCGACTCGTTGCTGTTCTCCACCCGAGAGTTGATTCGGAAGATGGGATAAAAG
>JAHFAF010000038.1 GCA_023250715.1 Pseudobdellovibrionaceae bacterium
TGAAGATCCCCTCTTCCATTGCGCCCCCAAACTCAGTTGAGTTTCAAAGGCTTAAGTTTAGTAGGGGGCGACATTTTCGCTGGGGAAAGGTGCGGCGACAAAGTCGCCGGGTAATTACATTTCTTAAAGCAATTTGCAATATTTACCGATAACCGAGCGTAGGAGTGTGTCTATGAGCTCTAAGCCGGTGTTCCGTAATGAAGAGACTGGGTTTATCCCGGAAGTGTACGACAATCTAAAGCGTATCGCGGAAAAATACCTTCGATCGCATCGAGGCCATACACTTCAACCCACGGCACTCGTGAACGAAGCTCTGATTAAATTCGCTGGCAAAACAGAATCCCAGTGGGAAAGCCCCGCTCATTTTCAAGCCTGCGCCGCTCGAATGATGCGTTGGATTCTATTGGACCACGCGAAGGCGAAAAAAAGGGATAAAAGGGGCGGGGGAGGCATCCGGATCACCTATGACGAAAATATACCCGGCGAGGAATCGGAATTGGACGTAATCGCGCTGGACGAGGCACTTCAGAATCTAGCTAAGAAGAGCTCCCGCCTAGCGCAGGTAGTAGAGTTGCGTTGTTTCGGAGGAATGAGTGTCGAAGAAGTCGCCAAGGTGATGAATATTTCCCCGAGAACTGTAAAACGGGATTGGAACCTCGCGCGGGCCTGGCTCCACCGAGAACTTAGCGGACCGTCAAAAAAGTAGCAATGAGATCTGCGCCCAAAAATAATTCCGTGGCAATCCATGAAATCGAGGAAGTGTTTGAGAGTGCCCTCACCATGCCAAATCATAGACGCGTGGCCTATGTAAGACAGGTTTGTAAGGGAAATCCGGAGCTTGAATCGGAAGTTTTATCCCTTCTCGATTCCTTTGACGAAGCTCCCGAATTTTTACTGAATAAATCTAGGGCAGAACAGCTGATTCAGCAAAGGGCGGAAGTGCCGGCCTTGCCACCAAAGGAGTTTCAGCCGAAGGCATTCGGGAATTATGTACTGCTCAGGAGAATGGGAGTTGGCGGGATGGCGGAGATTTTTCACGCGCTAGTGAAGGGTGTCGGTGGATTCGAAAAGCATGTGGCGATTAAGAGCATCCTCCCTTCCCTAGCCAATGACCTTGCCTTACGAGACCTTTTCGAAAAGGAAGCACGAATCAATAGCGTCCTTAATCATTCCAATATTGCCCATGTCTACGATTTCTTAAAGGCCGGAAACACCTATTTCCTCTCCATGGAATTTGTCGCAGGCAAAAACCTGCGCCAGGTGGCTGAAAAGCTGGGCCGCACTAGAATGTCTCCGCCGCTCGCATGCTACATCGTCGGTGAAGTCGCAAAGGGCTTGGCCTATGCCCACGCGATGAGGGGTGGCGCGGAAGCAATGCCCTTGGGAATTGTCCATCGGGATATCTCACCTAAAAATATCATGTGCTCCTACGACGGCGAAATTAAGATTGTGGACTTCGGAATCGCAAAAGCGCGCGAACATATGATGGCAGACACCCAATCTCTTACCTTAAAAGGTACGTTTCGTTACATGTCTCCGGAACAGGCTTTCGGAAAAAGGCTGGATCATCGAAGCGATATTTTTTCCGCGGGCCTGGTCCTTTATGAGCTATTGAAAGGGGAACCCCTTTTCTGCGCGACAGAGCTCATCCAGGCGCTGAATGAAATCCGCGCCTATAGCGGGCCGGAAAACCATTTAGAGGGGGATGACCTTCCCCCTACGCTTATCGCAATTCTAAAGAAGGCTCTAGCCCCGGCCCCAGAGGACCGCTATACCAGCGCGGGTGAGTTTCATCAGGATCTTGCTCGGCACCTGAGGAGCCTCTCCTTCGATGCGGGATACGCCCACGTCAGTAGCTTTATGCAAAGTGTCTTCAGGAGCGAGATACAGGCGGAGCGCGCCCAAACCACGGCGGCAATATCGGCCGCAAAAGAAAAAGAGAACGAGGAGGCTAAGGATTTTCCCGGGTCAGAGAAAGCAAGTGGAAATATCTTCGTTCCTGTAAAATTGGAAGCCACTTCGTTGATCCTCCCCAAGCCCAGTAATTACAATGCATCCCTTTCCAGTCCGATGGCCCCGCCCCCGCTACAGAACAATAGATTTCACTTCAGCTGGGCCGTTCTAGGAGTGCTTTTCGGAGCAATCGCCACCACAGGAATTTTTCTTTCGAGACTAAAGAGTCCCAGTCCCGCTGAAGAGCCTCAAATCGCGGTGAAAGTAAAAGAGCCGGAGATTCCCCCTCCCGTTATTCCGCAAACGATAGCCGAAGCCCCTACTTCGACCCCATTACCGACAGTTTTGCCACCCAATAGCCAAAAAAATACCGCACGGCCGGTAGCTAGAATTCCGCATGTTCTAACCCTAATGGTCCCGCGCAGTGGGTGGGAATTCTTCCGAGGCCAAACCAGTAAGCCCTCGGATTTCTCGTGGCAAGATTCAAAACCAAAGAAAGCGGGTAAAAATACTTACACAATCGAATTTTCAAAAGACCCCTCGTTCGAAACGAGTACGGTATTTCATTCCACCGAACCTTCCCTTTCGGGGAAGCTCATTCTTTCCTTCTCTCCCGGTCATTATTATTGGCGGGTCCGGGCACTTTCCGGGTCGGGAGAATCGGCAGTGGTGAGTAATCCCTCTTTCTTCGAAGTACGCGCAGCTCCTCTTCTCTCCGCCCCGGCCAGTCGCATAAGGGTTGTTCCCAAGAACTAACCTAGAATGAATACCCAGCGAAGAGAGTCGCAAGTGGGAGAAGGCCGCTGAATTTCACGTCGATGATGGTGATGTCTGGTTGGGTTGTATACTGTCCGCCGAGAGAGAGACCGAAATTGAACCCCGAAGACCTAGGCTTCCATTGCCATCCGATGGATAGATCGACTGCTTTACTGAGGCGGCTCGACTGCTCGGCAGTGGTGGACGATGCAGAGATAAAATCCGTACCTGCGCCAACTTGGGCGAAGAAGTCAGAGAAATTTTTTCCGCTAAAATAGTAGCTCAAGTTTAAGCGAACGCTTTGGTACCGAACGCTTGTCCCAACCTGAGATGAACGCCCATACGCATAACGTCCCCCCAACGCAAAGCCGTTCTCTAGAGCAAACTTCACTGCGAACATAGGAAAAGCATAATTGGTTCCCCCTTCGAATCCACCAAGGAGATTTAAGGAAACCTCACGGCTCGGGAGATCCGAAACGGGGTCTGCGGAGTTCTTGACCGTCTTAAGCCAAAACTTTGCGGGTTCGCTCGCCTTGGCCTCCACTATTTGAAATTGGGCTTCTTCCTCTTTCTTTTGCCTAATTTTCAGGATCGGGGTAACGGTCCACGAGTAATTATCCGGCCTGAGGCCTGGTAACTCGACCTCATTTCCCGTCACAATCTTTTTTATCTCCGGTGTAGAGGCCCCTTTCAGGAGCAAGAGAAACTGTCCTATTCCCTGTACGTTGCTCCATCTCAAAGTGACAAGGCCACCGACCTTATAAATGACGGTCGTTTTATTCGGGGGAAAGAGTGGTTGGGGAGTATTTGGTGTTGCCAAAAAAGGGACCGCCTCTCCCCAAGGTCCCGTATCCCCGTCTTGGTTTAGCGCTCGAATGCGGTACCTATACACGCCGAAGGGTAAGGAGCCACTCCAGCTGCTTGTCTTCGCCTGAAAGCGCTGTTGAAAAACAACTTCGTTCCCTGATTGAATTTCGAGATCATAAGCGGAAGCCCCATCTTGGCGTTCCCACTGGATCTCAACCTGATCGGCAAGGACTCGAGTGCAAAAAAGGATGAATGCGACGAGCAAGACTTGGCGCCTTAAGCCTTTCGAATGTCGCACGTCAGCCAAAATGAGAACCCTCCTTTAGGCTTTTCGGCCAAATCCCTCGCCAAGATGAAGTGTTGTGAAGAACGTTTTTAACTACCCGACGCCCCTTGTCGGTGGGTATTCAAGTATTTTGTGAAATCGACGATAAGTGATTGATATGGGGCGGGACTTTTTCAGAGTTGGGTGGGTCGGGATGAGCTCCATTGAGGAAGCTCTGCCGGCACCGCCGTAAAATGTCTCAGGGGAGTTTCTTCATCGACAAGTAATGGTGTCGATATAGTTGTAAAAAAGCCGAGAATACCTTGCGCCGTTGTACCCTACTTGTTCCTCCCTTAGCCCACCGTTAAGTTCCGCGTTCTTATTCAAAAGTACCACATGTTCTCCTAAGGGTACGGGAGTATGGGTTTTGTCAGCTGGTTCCGTGAACCCGAAAAACTTACATGTGCCGAGCAAGGTTTCTGAATCCCAATACCCTAGCCGCCACACTCTTCCGTCGAATCTAAAGTTTGGCACTCGAATAGTGACAGAACCATCGTCGTTCTCTTCAAATCCTTTGCAATTCGTTTCGAGTTTGTTGGAAAAAAAAGCCTTCTTATAGGCTAGTTTTAATTCTGCCGTGTGGACTAGCACAGTGTCTCCAGTGAAGGTTTTTACCTCTACTAGTTCGTGCGCTGCCATTGAACTGGGACACTCTATACAAAAACTCGCCAGAATGGATAAAAGGCAGCTCGTGAAGCAGCGCATGATTTTTCTCCTCTATATTAACGACGGTTCCGTTTTTAGTTAAGGGTTCCCCTTATTCGCAATTTTTTGTTCGTAGTTTCAGAAACCCTCATTGGCAGCCCCCCCCGCACTAGGGGTTGCGTAGCCCGCTCAGGTACTCTGTGCACTCTAAGAATACTTCCAATTCCTTTTTTTCACGCCTATCCATCCAATTGATCTTAGCGTTACTCCGAAAGACGGTAAGGACGGGGTCAGGACGTTTCCCCTTTGACACCAAAACGGTTTTCTCGCCAATAAAATTCACCGAAGTCTGGGCGACATCCAGCCGTCCGCTGGCTTTAGTCTTGTCCACGGCAACCAACTCGTCGTCGATAAACAACTTCTGTTGCGACGTCAGTTTACCTTCTATTGGCCTTAACCCGCGGGCCTGTGTCCAGGAGTAAATAATGACTTTCCCTCCCCGGTCGGAACACAGTTGCGTGCTGGACAAAGCCGTGGAACCGCAAACGAAGGCTAAAACCAAATATTTCATTGTACGTATCCTTTCTACTGGGCGGACACTTACCACTTCTTAATAGTAATGCTCTATAAGAACCTTCTTTTTCTGTTTATCGGAAGAGTAAACGTCCCCCTTCCCACGTTTATGGGGCCTCCACCTCCTCCCAGTCGAACCACCTATGCTTTTAAAAAAAGAGATCCAATCTGAGGCTCTGGTAAGAAACGTAGAAGCCTACGCTAGGTTTCTGGATTTAGCCGCCACCATCTCCGGGCAGGTTATCAATAATAATTCACTGGCTTCCGATGGTGACATTCCGAAAGAATTACTTCACCGTTTCTTTGACCTCCTTTGAGCCTTGTCAGGATGCTCGGACAGAATGAGGTGCGCCCGTTGTAATCAAAGTAACTCTTCAACTCTTTCTTAAGAGTCTCGCTTCCAGTAATCAAGATGCTCAGCAAATAGCACGCCAGTTACGATTCCACTGAAAAAGACTGTAATTACGGCTATCGCTATTGGGTAGAACTCCCTGCCGAGGGCTACTAGTGCGGTCACATTACCTCCGTATTACTCTAGTAAAGACTCTCCCGGTGGATTCGGGCCAAAATGAATTGTGAAGATTGTTCATTACGGTAAGTAACGAACCAATGTGAAAGCCGTTTCGGGGCTACCTGCCCGAATCCCAATTCCCCCGACGATAATTTTCCCGTCCTCCTGGATGGCAAGACAGGTGGCGACGCTCGTTTTTCCGATGACTGTGGTCGAAAGCCCCCCCACGCCGAAACCTGTATCAATAGCTCCGTTCGGTAAGTATCGAGCCAAAGCAATGTAGAAATCTCCCGCCGCGGTCAATAAGCTCCCCGCCACAATAATTTTTCCATCGTTTTGTAATTTCATGGCCCGCACGGATCGCACCGGGTCGGCCCCGATCGCATTGGTGGTTGTGGTGGTACCGCCGAAGCCAAAACTGTCGTCGAGTATGCCATCCGTATGATAACGAGCCAGGGCGGAAGACCTCACAGTGTTGGTCAGGTCCCCTACCCAGCCGGCAAGGACAATTTTGCTGTCCGCTTGGAGTGCAACCGCGTAAGCGTAGTTATTTTCCTTGATCGTCGTCGTAACAATACCCGAAGCGCCAAATGAATTGTCCAATGAACCATTTGGGTTGTACCGTACAAGGGCAAAAGCACCAGCGCCCCTCTGCCCGGCCAAAAGAATTTTGCCATCGGCTTGAACCACGACATCGTAGGCTCGATCGTCTATTGTCCCGAGATCGGTGGTGACCTTTCCACCTACGCCGAAACTCGTATCGTTGCTTCCGTCGAGATTGTAGCGTGCCATCGCAAAGTCGGAGCCCGTAGCACTCGCGGAGGAAGAGGTTTCTCCTACGGCAAGGATTCTGCCATCGGATTGAACAGCTAGTGCGCTGGCCACGGACCCTAAGTCCCCGAAAACAGACTCGCGTTTCCCGTCCGTGTTAAATGTGGTGTCGAGGGTGCCGTTAGGGTTATAGCGGGCAATTCCAAACGTGTTATAGGTCCCATTGGACGAGCTTCCCGCTACGACAATTTTTCCATCGGATTGAATGGCGACCGCACTTGCCAAAGCATTGTAGGCGGTGATGGATGTCTTTACCATTCCCCCGGTCCCGAACGTGGAATCTAGCGATCCATTTTCGTTAAAACGTGCGACGGCAAAGGAATAATAAGTTGTCCCAAGGGAATATCCTGCCGCAATTATTTTCCCGTCGAACTGCATGGCCAGGGCGTTCGCTCGAGCGCGGCTCGGTCCAAAGGCGAACGTGACTCCATTATCACCGAAGGTGGGGTCAAGAGTCCCCGAGAAGGGCGACGCCAATGGCGTCGGAAAAGGAGTCGGAAATACCGACGGACTAGGCGAAGGCAATTCTGTCGGAGAGGGTGAAGGCACTTCCGACGGAGTAGGTGAAGGAAGGACCGTCGGATAGGGCGAAGGCGAGGCCGATGGGGGCGGTGAATGAGAATCCCATGGATAAGAGGGCGGTGGTGGAGTAGGGAAAGAGGAGGACGGAGTAGCAGTCGGGATAACCGCCCGTCTTACGAGTAGAGGCTTTTTGTTGCAGCCCGCAACAAAAGGAACGCTCCCTACGATAGCGATGAAAACGATTATTCGTTGATAATGCATTTCAAGCACCATGATGGACCCAAGCATTCACTACTTTGTAAACGTATAAGAAAGCACACGCGACAATCAATAGTCTCTTCATTCTCTACCTCAGAAATCCAAGCCAAGATTTTACTTTAGTCGAACCACCAGCGGATCTAATCCCGCGATCCTTCTTCCGCCCAATAGCAGCACACCATCATTTAGATCGGGAATTAGCCCGAGATTCAGGGTGCTAGTATCATAGGGGAGCCCCGCGACCACGGTGCTGACTTGAGTATTGAAAACGCCATTCTGTCCGAAAGAGCCATCAGGTGTTCCGTCCGGATTGAGCTGAAGGACCGCGAGAGTTGCCCTCACCCCTCCATAAATGACCTGAAGCCCTGAATAGATATTGGGACCTATAAACCCAAAGCCCATGGGTTTGTCATTCACGAGGATGGCGATATGGAAATCGGCACCGACCCCACCGAAGCGCTCATAATGGATTGCCGGAGTGGCGGAGTCACCGAAGAAGCTGTCCACATTTCCCTCGGGAGTTAAACGCGAAACGACGTTCGACTTGAAAGTTTCGTTTCCACCCACCAAGGTACTTAACCGCCAAAAACCATAGGCTCTTCCAAGGGAGTCCATATCGGCGCCATCGATGTACATGCTGTCCATCCCGGGAGTAAAATTAGTAAACGGAAAGGAAGCGGAGCCATTGTGGCCAAACTGGAAATACGGCATACCCTCCGGCGTAAGGCGGACAAAAATGCCACTGCAATTCACCGGCCCGAAGTTCACTTGAAATTTAATATTTATTCCCTGTAGTAACACTCCTCCGTCCGGCAAGACTTTGGCGATACTATAATGGGTTGATGAATTGTATTGCGCTTCCAAGTTTGTTTGAGTGAATGGGATCAAGCCCTCTCCGCCGACGCCATAGCTTGAGTCTAGCTGCCCGTTCACAGAATAACGCTGCAAGGATGCTCCCCCCGAAGAGTTGTACACGTTAGTCGCTCGGCTCATCGCGATTATTCGGTCAGCCGAGTCCATTATCATTCCTAGAAGACCGTACCTCTTCGGAATCGATCCCGAGGTCCCAAATTTCAAGTCCCGCTCTCCGTTGGAGTTCAATCGCAGGATTCCCCATTCGTAGGTAACTTTTGATTGTTGGAAACGCCAATCCAACTGATAACCGACAAGAATTCTATTTTGAGAGTCTACCTGGAGCCCTCTTATTTCGGTCAGGTAGCACTTAAGGAGAC
Organism: Pseudobdellovibrionaceae bacterium; assembly: GCA_023250715.1. GTDB lineage: Bacteria > Bdellovibrionota > FAC87 > UBA2466 > UBA2466 > JAHFAF01. The sequence goes on from JAHFAF010000038.1 coordinate 8,414, forward strand.
GAAGTACGATCTTACCTCCCGACCCGAAGGATGTATCTGGAGTCCCATTGGAATTAAAGCGGCAGAGCAAGATCACTCGCTGAACCGATCGCATGGCGATAATCGGGTTTTCCGATGTTACCCCAACGACAACTCGCCCGAACGAGTCCGTTACGACAAACCGAGCGTGATCCTCCCATCCGCCATTGTCGCAGGTCGCACCTCCCAATTGCCCAAAGGAAGAATCTACTTCCAAGGCCTCCGCCGAAAGGGAAAGCATCAATCCGGAAAAACAAAACACCATTAAGTAGCGCCTAAGGTAAACAAACAAAGAGGCTAAATTGGGAATGGAAATCTGTGTCACTTGGGCTCTCCTAAATTGGTCGAGTGCGGAATCGACTCAAAAACAAAACGGCAGGCTCAGTGCGTATACTCACGTAGGGTAAAAGACGCGGGAATGAGATGCGGGCCAAATCAATTGTGAAGAGCCAACTCGCGTAGCGGACTTTGCCATGGGAGAAGGTAAACTCCCGAAATATTATTCTCTCCGTAGTTCAGTTTGGCCCCGAAACACTGGCAAAGTCTTTTACCTGACGAACACTATCGGGCTTCAGAAGATTATTGAACCTGTCTCAATGAGTACAAAGGTGGCGGATTCAAATAGATGCCATGTCCTGTTTCTAATCGTAATTGTTTCCTTTGTTTTCGTGGAAGAATCCTTTCCGTCGTCAGCACCGCCTGCCCCTAAGGTTTGCCCAATTTTATTGGGCATTGTGGATAGAGAAAGCGCTAAGAGAATTCCAACCGCAGTATTCGAAGCCTTTGAAGATGTAATCCCAGACATCACCCTGCTAGAGCTGACAAGGCTTACAGAGGGTGATCGGTCCCCTCTGCCTCCGGAAATACGAACCGTCTTCGAAGCGGGAAACGGGGAGGAAGGAGATTATGATCCGAGAGAAAATAACTCACTGCAAGATTCCACGGTTGAAAGCCTGACGGTCATTTACAACATCGTGAGGAAGATGAAGCCGCCCAATTCCTCTTCGAAAGCCGCTCGCCTAAGCAAGGATGAGGTGGAGAGCCTGACTATTTTTCTTGGCGAAAGGCTTCTTGCTTCTCCAAAGGAGAAGATTGTATTGGATCGTTTTGAAAACACGGACTCGGACACCCCATTACCAAAAAAACCGAGGAGGCCAAGAGATACGGCGGACAATTCGATCCAAGATGACCTCATCTCGATCTTGAATGACGAAGTTGCCGAAGAGCCGACGGCTACGCAAAGGGAATTAGTTCATGGCATTGTTATAAAAATGATCGCAGGGGGGCAGGTACGGGGACCGAGAAAGGTACTACAGGAATTTTTGCTTCCCGATCCCGGAAAACGAAGAGCAACACTCTCCAAATTAGAGTCGGAATGGATATTGAATTGGATCGAGGCGGACTTTTTCTATTTTCTTAAACAACATTATTTCGGATTCGAAGGGCAGAGAAGATTTGCGGGAAAATTCCGAAATGGAACGATGTTCAACACCTGGCAATTTGCCAGGCCCTATCTCAGCTTCGAGAAGCTAAAGGAGCTCGGTTGGGAGAGCTCCCGATGGGGGATAACCCACGAACACTTCGATAAAATCGAGGCCCTTATCGCGGACTGGCCTCATTTTTACGTCGGTTATCAAGGGAGGCAGGGATTGAAGCGTTTAGCAGACGAATGGTTTTCAGGAGACATTCCCAATACCTATTCTGTCTTAAATAAATTAATTCCGGAAAATCGGCGGTATTACATGTTTGAAATACGCGGAAATGTTCCCTTTGCCACCTTTGATGGAAAGGATGAGCCCTTACCCAGGTACCGCGGAAAAAAGGGCCCATCTCATTTTTTAGACGATATCGCGGAGCTTCGAGTTCACACAAGCGACCCTAGCATTCCCGATGAAAGAAGCACATGGTCCAGCGAGCATGAGAAAGTGTTTCACAGGGCACGTGAAAAAGCGCGTTTTGCCGCTGCGAACCTGTTTTCCCCTTGGAAGAGGGAACCAGAAACCGCAAGGGAAGTACTGCTGGCAAATTACTCGGGAACAGCCGGAATGATGAGATTCGCGAGGGAACACGATCTTGGAGCCAAGAAACTTCGCAAATGGGCGGATGAACATTACGGGAACGGAACCGCCAATGAGCTCGGCTGGAAAAGCATTTTCATGTCTGTTAGTAAATATGATCGGTTAAGGAATTTGGTGTTGGAACCCGACGGCCATATCAATCAGGAGTTGAGAGGGTATCCTGCTTATTATCGCTATGTCTCGGATAACTACAGTCATGATTTCGAAGGAGCGGATACGGATGCCCGTGTCCTTTTTACTAAAGAACAGTTCATGCAACTCCATTGGAAGGAAGAAAATCTCACATATGACGTCTGGAGCGTTTTTAAGAAACAAAACTACCAAATCGGGAATAAGGATCCTCAATTGCTTCGAGCCTTTCAACAGAGCCAATGGGTTTCTAGGCGGATCCTTAATAAAGAAGGAACTCCGAAAGAAGCTTTTAAAGGAACTCTGGGCATGGCTCGCTACGCGGCCTTGTTTCACCGCGGGCAGCCGAGAGAAGCGGCGCTAGTCGCGAAGTTTTGCCTGCCCCAGGGATCGTATCAGGCGCTAGATTGGACTTCGCAAGAAAGCATGAAATATGAAGAGGTGATTCGACAGAGTTTTCGCGAGCGCTGGGTACCTGTATCAAGCGCGGAGGGCACTGTAGACCCGAGCTACCAGGGCGAATCGGGACTTATAAAATACCTCATTTACAGGAAACTTCCCGCAAGAGAGGCCAGAGCAGAAATGAAGGAGCTATTATCCGCGGAGGAATACTCTTCTCTGCAATGGGACAGCGTCAAATAGCCTTTTAGGCGACACAATCTTCACAATTCCCTTTGGCCCGCAGTGCCCCCTCATGTCTTATACCCTGCGTAAGTAACCCGAATGAAAACTCTTATGGAGAGAAAATATTCGACAGGCTTTACGCTCATCGAAGTGATTATCGGCACGGCACTTTTTGGTGTGTTGATCTTTTTCATCATGTACCTCACTGATCAGCTTTCGAAGTGGAGCACTCGCAGCGAAATCGCCGATAGAGCCTCGGAGGAAAGCCGCCTTTTAGGACTCACGTTGCAGACCAATTTAGAAGGAAGCCGTAGTTTCCAGTCACTCTCCTTTCACGTCCCCGGCACGACTCTCAGTTGTCGTGGTGCTGGGTTCTGCGTGGAGCCCGATCGCGATATTTCGGGAAATCCCTCGGTGGGCAATGATCTTTTGTATCTCGCGGTCAGAATCCCCCTGCCGGTCGAATTGCGGCTCAATGCACCCTACCACGGGGGATCGGATCTTGACGTAGCGGCAGTAGGTGGAGGCTCTCTACTGTCTGAAGTTTTGAACATCTCCGACTATCTAGTTCTCTCGAGAATTGTCCAATCCGAGATTGTCCAGCTCACCAGCTCTGTGCCAAGCACACCGACCGGAATCCTCGCCTTATCCACCACGGGGGCGTTGAATTCATTTCTCGCTACCGACAATTCGAACGGCCTTCCTGCGCTGGAATCTTCCTATACTAGAGGGGACTTCCTCTACAAAGCCAAGCTTCTTAAGATAGGTCTCGATAGCGATTCCGGAGAGGTTCGCGTGCAGACGATTGGCTCAACGGCCGTGCCGATCGTTGCGGCCAGATCGGTCCGCCATTTTGCTATTCACAACCGACTCACAGGCAGCTCCGCCGCCCCGACAGGTTGTGCATCGCTCATCGGGCCCTCACCGGCTTTTGAGCGAACGAATTGGGCGGCGATTCAGACATCCAACTGCTATTCCGCCGTCGCAGACTTGCGGGTGAATTACACCGTAGGACAGGTGGACGTTGCTGGACTATCGCTATTTCCCGGCGCCGCGCGATCCGAGGCTTACACTTTCAAGGTCAATCGGTGATCGCACGGGTGCAACATAGCACAGGCGGGTTTACACTTTTGTCGGTGCTCCTCGGCAGTGCGCTTCTCTCGATCCTTCTTTTCGCCTTTCTTGAAATAGTCGCGATTCGAGGAAAGTCAGACTCCCGGATTTCGGACTATGGAACTGCGCAAAAGTCGGCAACCCGCACCCTTTACGAACTGATGGACCTTCCCTGGGGGGATGCCAATCTCACGCTAGGAGATCACGCCGATCCCGGAGGAAGCTTGACTTGGGTGGTCGAAGCGATGGCAGGAGCCGACAGAATAGTAAAGATCACTCTCAAGCAAACTATCCCCACTCATTCCCCACCCCCCACCGATGAAAAAAGGACCACCATAATAGGATACAAATACAATGATTTTTAATTTTAAGAACAGGGATGGAAGCGCGACCCTAATTTCAATCCTTGTGCTGGCATCGGTCGTCGGCGTTTTCTTGGTAACGGTGCTGAATCAGATCGATCGGAAAACGCAACTCGCTCGCAAAGACGTATTCGAAAGTTCTGTCGTGGTGAGCTCCCACGCGCTCGCGGCACTCTTTAAACAAGATCTGCTAGCGAACTACATGGCGTATGAAGCAGGTGTCGCCAACGGCTGGTCGACCTGCCCTCACGCTGGGGCGAGCGTGACGGATTTTCTCGAAATCTTAAACAGCCCAATTCCCGATTGTTCCGCTGTCGAAATGCCCATGACTTACTTCAGGAAACTTGACCCCTCCGCACCGCCGGTAATTACAGTGGGTGTATTCAAAAATCTTAACCTCGTTCCGATCGCAGAGCTAAATCGCTCGAGTTTAGTTCTGCGGGTGACGGAATTTAATTCTGATCCCAGTCGAAACACTGTCATTGCGGAAGTGGCGGCTGCCGCCAACTCAGGAACCCGTATTCCCTCGCAAAAGACAATCCCTCTTGTTCTCGACCTAGCCCGAACCATCGCGGCCCCCGCAATCGTTTCCTCTTGCCGCATGTGCCACGCGATCCCAGGTTCCGTATGCTGTGATCGCGCGCCCCTAGCCTACCTGGAAAGAGGCACCGGTCGCGTGGTCCGCGCCGAGTGGAACCGAACTACGAAGCTCCTCACCCTGACTCCCTTCCCGGGCGACGTGCCGGACCCTCGTTCGATCTCCGTCAAAAATCTAGATACGGGCCGCATGAACTACTATCTGGGATCCTTTTGTGTTCCGTTCACCAAGGTTTGCCCGTCCAACCGAACCCAGTATGTAATCGATGCCGCGACGGCGAAGTCTAAAAATTATTATCTCACCGTCCATGGTCGCGTTCTCGAGGAAAACACGCCCACGCCATTACTTATCGATCCCCGAATCGAAAGCATCGCCTTCGACGGCTCGAATTGGCTAATGCTCCGTTCGGATGGCGCCGTGCTGGAAGGCGGAGAGGAGATGACCCAGCCCTTTACCGAGATCGCGGACTTAAGACTTCCGATGGCGGAGAAGCTTGCTGTAGGTAGAGCACCGCCCCGCTTACCATGAGCGCATTTTTTATTTTTTAATCAACCTAAGAAATACGTGGGCAAATAAAATGACAAATAAACAAATATTTCGGACTGTCGCCTTGGTGGCGATCACTCTTAGCTCAATCAACTGCGAAAAACTCTATGCCGCTCGCGATGTTTTCGGACCTCCCATTCATTGGGAGAACTGGATCTTGGTCTCGGGTGCAAATGCCGTCCCAGGGAGCCGCTATCAGGTGAAAACAAGCCTTACCCTAGATAACCCTTCGACAATAGATCAGGTGGTAACCGTGACGGTAAAGACGAGAGACTTCCTCATGAATTCCTCTGGCAACTGTGGGGAATATAAATTCAATATCCAGGGCAATGCGGAAGAGCTGGCAGCCAACGGCGCCTCCCAATCTTTTGTCGTAACCGTCTCGGCAGGCGAATCCAAGATCGTCAGCATTAGGGCCATTTATCGAGCCTTTGCCAGCGGAATCAATCCTGCCTGCGCAGGTTTTTCCCCGGCGGCTCCCCTGCCCTACCACGTGAATGGGTCCTTCTCCATCAAGCTGAGCGTCGACTCGGCGAACGATGCCGGTTTTCTTACGGGGATGGTTTACACTACTCCCGATGACTCCCTATATACGTTGGTGGACAGCCAATGGTTCTTAAAAAATGCTCCGATCGCAGTGCCCATTAATGGAGGAAGGCCGTTTTAATCCCTGAGCTCGACGACTGCCCTCTCACAGGCCTTTATATTATGCTGAACCGTAGCGTGATTGGGCTGACGGACTAGAATTTGTCGGTAGAGATCGATCGCGGCCTTACAATTTCCTTTCAATTGAAGCACGGTGGCCAGGCCGATCGCAGCGGTATCGCTTCTAGAGTTTAGGGTGAGCGCTTCTTCAAAATGATTTTGGGCAGTCTCTTTGTCCCCCTGCCGAAGTAAAACATAGCCGAGGTTGCTGTGGGCCGTCGAATAGGAAGGAGATAAACGCAAGGCTTCTTCAAAATATGTTTTCGCTTCCGCTAGGCGATTCATATCCATCAACGTAACCCCAAGATTGTTTTTAGCCTCCGGATAGTTGGGTTCTAGCGTTAATGCCGCTTTGAAATGTTCAAGGGATTCAGCGTAGAGCTTTTTTCCTCGAAGAACATTTCCGAAATTACTGTGCATTAGCGGATTTTCTTTATCCACCCGTAGGGCTTGTTGATACATAGCGGTGCTGTCTCTCCAGTTCTCAATTTGAAACCACGAAAGCCCCCCCAAGAAAAGAACGATAACACCGATAGAAATTCCCAGGGCGCCGAGAAATTCCTTGGCCCCCTTGTCCGCGATGTGGGCAAGCGATACAGCCAAGGAAAGGAAAAGCCCAATGCTGGGCAGGTAAAAATACCGGTCAGCGAGCGATTGAGAGCCTACTTGAACGATTCCAATCATGGGGATGAAAGAAATCACAAACCAAAGAGATCCCACTAAAAGCCACGGGTGACTTTTGCGAACTTTCCAAACCACTTTCGCCGTCAAAATGAGTGCCCCGGATGAAAATAAGTAAACCCAAACCGGCCAGCCCGACGGGTGTTTGTAATGCGCGCAAAGATCCGTCGGATAAAGAGCCTTCCCTAAATACAACCACAGGGAAATCCCCGCGTGCCCCACTCTTTGCCCCAGAGTCAAATCCTGAAGGGCTTCCATGGCATGTGCCGAATGCTGTAAGGAAATAGTTAGGAGGCCGATGAGAGTAGACAAAAGGAAAAAAGGAATTTTTTCGAAACTTAGCGTTTTAAGAGTGGATCCGGAACGCGACGAGCTCCGGTCGGAATGCCAGAGGCGACTGCGGCCATAGGGCCAAATATCCAAGAGTAAAATAAGAACTGGCAGGGTAATAAAAGTGGCCTTTGACATCAGGCTCATAAGAAAAGTTACGACGGCGACGCTGAAGAATGAGGCGCGCTTTGTCTTGATCCATTCGTCGTAGAAAATTAAAGCGCTGAAGCCGAAGGTGAAACTTAAAAGAGACTTGCGCTGGGCTACCCAAACCACCGGCTCCACGTTCAAAGGGTGCAGCGCAAAGAGTAGGGTGACCAAAAGACTAATCCCGAGACGAGCGGTTATCCTCCGGCACCAAGTGAAAACCAAGAAGGCGTTTATCAGATGCAAGAAGAGACTGGTGAGGTGGTGGCCACCTGCCCGAAGTCCGAATAAACTCACATCGAGCATGTGCGACCAGAGCGTGAGGGGATGCCAGTTTCCGAGGTAAGGAGTGGAAAATGCGCCAAGAAGCCCAGCCAAAGAAAATCCATCCGTCACGAGTTTGTGCTGGTAGACATAGACATCATCGTCGAAGGAAACAAAATCGAATTGCGCCACACGAGCATAGATAGCGGCGGTAGCCGCGAGGACGAGCATCAAAAAGACCGGCTCTAGCCGGTCTTTCATGACGCCTTGACTCAACACATCAAGGCCAATTTTATCGGTGAGCTCCTTTAGCCGTTTTGAGCGGATCAATTGGCCCCCTTTAGCGATACTATAAGTCTACCAGGTTCTTTGATACTGCCGAGAATCATGCGGGGACTGTGAAGAACTTCTTTCGAAATAAGTATTTTCTTTGGTTTCTAGGGGTATTTTTTTCCCACGTTTTTCTGTACGCCCCGTCCATAGTGGGTAAGAAAATTCTCTTGCCCACTGATCTTTTGAGTTTTTCCTATCCTAAGGATCAGCCGGAATTTAAGGGGGTTCACCCTATAAATCCGGCGCTCGGAGATCAAGTCTACGAGTTTGAGATTAATCGCCAGTTCACCGCGTCCGAGTTTCAGGCGGGGCGTATTCCCTTGTGGAACCCGTATTCGTTAATTGGTGCGCCCTTTGTCGTGTGGGGAAAATATTCGTGGGTCAGCCTGATTTCCATTTTCTTTCCCGGCCCCAAAGCGCTGATCTGGATTGCACTCTTAAAATCCTTGGTGGCCTCACTTGGGTTTTTAGTCTTTCTTCAACGAGTCGTTAAAATTCACTTCTTCCCGGCGCTAATAGGTGCGTGGTGCTACCCCCTCACTCAGTTTTTTGTCCTATGGCACGGGGTCGCTACCTCCCTCGTCATTATTTGGTTTCCGTGGCTATTGATTTTTTTGTATCGCTGCAACCGTTCACTTACTTTTAGAAACGGAGCAGCCCTCACCCTTGTCTCCTTGCTCATGCTCACCACCGGGCAACTCGACATGGTGGCGTTGAGCTTTCTAGGGGCCTCTCTTTTCTGGTTCTGGGATTTTAGTAGGAGGAAAGCGCGCAACTATAAAACACCCCTTGGAATTCTTGCTTTTATTCTGGCCGCTCACTTTCTGGCAGCGCCGTATTTGCTTCCGATGTTCGAATACCTCGCTCTGGGCAATCGTATTTTACAGAGAAATGAGGGGCGACTCGAAAGGCCCCCAATGGGCTTAAAGGCTTTGCCTGAATTATTTTCTCCCGAAATCTATGGCACAACTCGGGTGGGGTCAAAATACGAAGGGGGGGAAGGAAATCAGCAGGAGAGCTTGGCCTCGGGGTATGTGGGGTTACTCCCGCTGTTACTTCTCATTCCTTTATGCTTTGCTTTTGGACGCTATGTTCACCATTTGATCTGTTTTGCCGCATTCGTTTTTTTGGGGACCGGGTGGAGCATCGGTTTTCCGCCGCTCGTTTGGATCTATCAACTTCCTCTGCTCCGTTTGTTTTCATTTAACCGCTTCAGCTTCCTTGCCAGTTTTGCCCTGCTGAGTCTTTCCACTATTGGTCTTCATGGAATTCTATTTCGGAGAATTCGGCCCCGGAAGTGGTTCTTAATGCCGGCAATGGGTTCGCTCATGCTCGTCATTGCTTTTAGCCACCGCGCTTCGCGGCCGAACTTTCAGCTGCTGTATCTATCCGCAGTCATCGCACTCGTTGCTTTCCTGGTGTGGATTGCCCTGCACCTCGTGGGGCGTCGAGTCCCTCGTGCCGGATTTTGGCTAATTTCCGCTATTCTGGTGGGCGATCTTCTCCTCCATGCAAAGGGGAAAAATCCTCAAAATGATCCCGCAACGTATTACCCTAAAGTTGCCTCCCCCTATTCCTTCTCGGGCGCAGATCCCTACCGATTGTTGGGAATAAATACTTTGATGCCCAATCTGAACATTCAGTTACATCACCGGGACATTAGAGGGTATGACTCTGTGGAATACGCGCCTTACCTGCGCCTTTTAGAAACCGCTAGAAACCCGAAGTCCACTCCCTTTCTCTACAGCCGCTTGCAGAACTATTTTCCTCAGTTTCGAATCAACCCCAACGGTACGGTCTCGTTTCCGGGATCGATTAGTCAGCTGGGCGTTCGCTATTTATTGACCCGCGACCAGCCCGTTTTGGTTAACGATCAAGCACTCCCCAGAATTTCATTTCCACGGCGTGTCTTGGCTCTTTCTGATTCGGAAGAGATCCTTCGCGCGGTATCCGATCCCAATTTTGATCCTAGGTTAGTGGCTTACGTCGATTCCGGCCTTTCGCTCAGCAATAATCCCCCCGGGGAGGCGAGGATTTCGTCGGAAACACCCTGTGAAATTCGTATTGATGTTGACGGCAAGTTGCCAAGTTTCTTGATACTGAACGATCTTTGGTATCCGGGATGGAACGCCTATTGGAATGGCGTAAAAATCCCCCTCTATCGCACGAACTATGTTCTGCGCGGAGCGCGTCTCGCCACCGCCCGCGGCGAGCTCATTTTTCGTTTCGAGCCCTGGAGCTTTCGCTGGGGAATTATCTTATGCGGGCTCACTGGAATAATCCTTTTGTCAGCCTATCTTAGGGCCCGAAGGCGCCGTGCCTCTCCGTTCTAACATACGTGGCTACAGTGCATTAGAGCGAGTTTCTAGGAAGAAAGCGACCGCGAGTGGCGAGAGCGATCGCGAATTGATCTTGCTGCGTTTATGAGAGTCCCAGCTCGTCCAGAAGCCCATAGTCAGCAGGGCACCCGCTCTCGCCACTCGTGATTCGCTCTCGCTCTATTCCTAACTCCCTGATGCGGCGTAACTCCAATTTTTTTCAGAGAACCAGGCGCCGTTTGCGACTCCGCATCTGAATTCAAGTTTTATGTGAATTAGGCCGATAAACTATTGATATGATGCGGGTCTTTTTTAGAGCTTGGTTTTGTTTGGTGAGCTTGAGTTGTCTTGCGTCGTGTTCGCTGGATCTGGGAAGTTTCCCCTATTCTCCTGTGGGAAATAAAGCCGTTCCGACCGATGGTATTTTGATCGTAAATTCTCAAGCGACCTTCACCTCGAGCGTTGCGGTGACACTTACTTTAAGCGCAAGCAATGCGGCCGAAATGTATGTGACCAACACCGCAGGCTGCGCGACGGGCGGGAGCTGGGAAAACTACGCCACGAGTAAGAGCTGGACTCTCGGGCAAACCAATTCCACGGCTACTGTCTTTACAAAATTCCGCAATGGCGATGGTGAAGGAGATTGCGTCAGCGGCACTATCGTTCACGATGATATCGGCCCGGCCGCTTCCGCCGTCGTTGACGATGGATCTACTAGCGCACTACTCGCCTCTTCTCCCAATACTACCTGGACGGCTTGCGCCGACTCCGTCTCCGGAGTCGCTTTCTACCAAATTGCGGTGGGCACCACGCCGGGGGCTACCGACATTTCCCCGTGGGGCAATACCGCAAGCAATGCTTCCGCCACGGTTACAGGAATCAATTTAAGCAACGGAAATTCCTACTATGCATCCATTAGAGCTGTGGATAATGCGGGCAATGTAGGATCCCTCACCACGGGCGACGGCTGGGCCGTATCTAGCGGGGTCGCTCCTAGCTCCCCTGCCATTTCCATCAACGGCGGCGATAGTTTCACGACGACGACTTCAGCGACATTGAGCTTGAGTGCGATAGATGCTTTTCAGATGTACGTCACCAATACCGCAGGCTGCGGTTCGGGGGGAAGTTGGGAAATCTATGCGACGAGCAAAGAGTGGACGCTCGCGCAGACCAACGCGACGGCGACTGTGTACGTAAAATATCGAAATAGCGCGGGGGAAAGCGCTTGTGTGAATGACACTATTTTGCACGATAATACTTCGCCTTCCACTCCTGCCAGTGTGGATGACGGCACGAGTGGCTCTAGTCTCACTTCTTCTCCCTCTATCTCTTGGGCGGCCAGTACCGACGCTGGATCAGGAATCGCTTCCTACCAAGTCGCGATTGGAACGACAGCAGGAGCCACGGATGTCTTAACTTGGACAAGTGCCGGAAGTGGGACTTCCACTACGGTGAATAGTTTAAGTTTGACCGACGGAAATACTTACTACGCAAGCATCCGAGCCGTAGACAATGCGGGCAATACCGGCTCAGCCAGAAATGGCGATGGGTGGATTGTCGCTACCGCCGTTCCGAGTTCTCCGACAGCTTCGATTAATTCAGCGGCGACCTACACCACGTCCACTTCGGCCACACTCACTTTGAGTGCGCTGCAGGCGATCGAAATGTATGTGACCAACACCGCCGGCTGTGGCTCCGGCGGAAGTTGGGAAAACTACGCGACTAGTAAATCCTGGACCCTGGGGCAGACCAATGCCACAGCCACCGTTTATGTCATGTATCGAAATGCGGCGGGCAATAGCTCTTGCGCGAATGACACGATCATTCACGACGATACCGCGCCGTCCACTTCGGCGAGCCTCGACGACGGCTCAAGCAGTGCGAGTCTCGT
>JAHFAF010000310.1 GCA_023250715.1 Pseudobdellovibrionaceae bacterium
TTTCGCAAGTGAAGTCATCCGGTTCATCTATTCGGACACCTACGCTGAAAGTGCGGCTTATTTTATCGTATTTACCGGTGTGTTTATGCTTCCCTCTTTTACTCCCGAGGTAGTCTTTCGTGTCTTTGCCAAGAATACTCTTTTGTTACGCATTCGTCTGTTCGCGGCAGTGTACTCGCTTGCCTTGATCTTTGGATTTGCTTATGCGTACGGACCTTTTGGGGCCCTCATCGGAAAGTTGGTGGCGGATATTTTCACAGCCGGGATTCAGCTTCAGAGTATGAGGTTACTTCTAGAAACATCTTGGAAACGCCTTCTGCCCTGGAAAGAAATCGTGCAGGTGACGGCGTTTAGCTGTCTTAGTGCCTATGGCTTGCACTCACTATTCGCGTTTCGCTCGTTATTTGTAACGCTTGGATTGTCCATTTTGCTCCATACTCTTTCAGTAATCGGCCTTTGCCTATTGGTCGGGTTCTTTCGACCCGAGGAAATTGCCTACGTCCGAGGTAAAATTAATTTCCTAAATTCTTAACCACCATTTGCGAAAGAAAAAGCGGGTCTCTAATGCCTCGTTTGTAAGCTGAAAGTGCCTGTGGGCTCGAGTCCAAACGAAAATTGTGCTTCTCCTCGGAACCCCAAGACCGTTCGTGCCAGTAATTTACAGCGCGAATCTTGGGGTATTTTCCTGAAACCAGAGCGCTCAACGCGGATTCGATCCACTGAGCTTTGGCGTTGGCATCGTCCGCCTTTTCGATAACGCCCCATTCGACAATCGCAACGGGCCGTTTGGGAGAAAGGGCCGAGATCTCTCCCCACTTTTCATCGAGAATTTGCGTAAAAGAACCATACCAGTCACCGGGGGCCTGCGCGCCGAAAACGCTGACCCCAATCCAATCGATGTAATCATCGCCGGGGTAATAGTTCACCATTGCATTCCAGGGCTCTTCCATCGGAATTGGCTGTGAGTCGACATGGAAAACCCAGGAAATATTTCTCACGCCCTCGCTTCTAAACAGGGTGATGATGCGTCGATAGGCATCGCGGAATCGTTCCGGCCCGTCAAAAAGCTTTGGATCGCCATAATAGTCCGTGAAATTCCAGCCATTCCAGCGGCCACTCCAGGGGTACCACATGCCGTTCACCTCGGGACCGAACTCCACCATCATTGGGCCGGCAACCCCTTTAGCTTGGTGAGCCCATTCTTTGAGCTGGGGATCGAAGTCTCCTTTGAGAAAACGATCCATGGTGTAGATAGGATCGACACCATAAAACTGCGAGCGAATGCTTCTCGGCATCATCCGGATGAGGGGAACTTTTCCTTGCGCGGCAATCTCTGACACTTCTGCTCCAGGAAACTGAAACCCATCCACAAAGTCGTTTTGAATCGTGACAAAGCTCAGTGGTTTGTCGACGAGGTTTTCTGTTTTTTCGATATGGGTGGTGAGATCGGTAACCGATCCCTCCGGAAGGTCGGGGAAAGCACCGTGGTAGATCCCCTTCGAGGGTGGCAGGACTTTGAGGCCATCTTTATTCACCTCGAGCTCTATCAAGGGCTCGCCGTTGTTTTCAGTAACAGGACCTTGGTTTTTCGTGCAGCTGGATAGACCAATCCATATTAGAACGATGAGAGCGTGCTTCATTTTTTCTCCCGTGGGGAGCCGGTAGCTCGAGCTACCGGCTCCCCCTCAATGGGCTTTCAAGAATGAGGCCAGGTGACCTCAACGTCCGAAAGGAATTCCGGACGGTTGATTAAATTGCGGTACGTGGCCAGCGATTGCGCGCTGGAATCGATGCGCAAATTATTTTGGTGCGATGGAATCCAGCTGCTTTCGTGCCAGTAGCTGATGAACTTAATTCGGTTAAACCGTTCATCGAGCAGTGTCGAGAGCGCTTCGTTGATCCACTGGGTCTTTCGATTTGCGTCGTAAGGATCTTCAATGACACCGAATTCAGAGATCGCCAGAGGCTTCGTCTGAGACAAAGCCGCGAATTCCAAATAGGAGTGCTCAAGCACGTTCGCGAAGGAGTCCCAGTACTGCCACGGAAATTGAGCTCCGAATACACTCAGGCCCAGCCAATCCACATATTGATCCCCGGGATAGTAGGCGGCCATGGAATTCCAGGCCTCCTGCGGCTGTGGTTGAGAGTCAACGTGAAATACCCAAGTGACGTTAGTCACACCTTCATAGTTGAAGATATCAACGACTCGTCGGAAAACATCCCGATAGCGTTCCGGGCCGTCTGGGATCGTCGGATCCCCGTACCCCATGGTATTGCCGGCACCATTCCACAGCCCATTCCACGGGTACCAGCGGCCGTTCGCTTCGGGCGCCCACTCAACCATCAGCGGTGTCGCTGACGCTTTGGCAGCCCGGGCCCATTCGCGGAGTCTGAAATCATGATCTCCGCGCAAAAAACTATTCAAATTGTAGACGTAGTCTCCACCGGAGTCCTGTGTGCGAGTGCTTCGAGGCAGAATGCGAATGAGAAGGACGCGGTCCATCCCGGCAATTTGATCCACGGCATCCCAGGGGAATAGAGGTCCATCTACCCAGTCATTATTAAAAGTTACAATCCCCAGCTTTTTATTGAGTTTGGCCTCCAGTTCCAAGACTTTATTATTCAATCCCAGCATTGAGCCTTCCCAAAAATCTGGAAATGCTCCGTGATAAATGCCGTACGCTGACGGCACTACTTTCAGCGATTCGTGATCGGCGTAAGCACGCCAATTCACGGAAACCGCCATGAGGGCTCCTAAGAGCCCAATTTGAAATTTAGACATGTCCCAACTCCTCTTTTTAAGCCCATTTTTTTCTTAAGCAAAAACCAACATTGTGGAAAAAGTGCAATGCCGATGCCATGACTTGGTGCAACTTTTTTGGATGGAACCCTAGGTGAGGTGAAGAGGCTTTTCCATTTCGAGCCAGAACGACACCGTTCAATGGGAAAAAATTCCTCATTCCGTCATTACGAGGCCCACTCGCAATGATAGACGCAGGTGTGTTACTAATCCGGGGTGGAGAAGCGGGTTCTACATTTAGTGGAGTATCTCTATCAAGGTGGAATCGAGCGGTTGCTCGAGCAGATCGCGCGCCACACTCCCGAGGAGGCGGCTTCTCTCTTTTTCTTTGCTTACCAAGCTCCGAAAGTCGTCGGGATGGCGAAAGAGCTCGAACAATCTGGGGTTCCTCTTTACTGCTACGACAAACCAGCCGGTTATGACTTAAATCTGTTGCGCGAGCTGATCTCTTTGGTAAGAAAAAATAGAATTCAAACCATTCATACCCATGATTTTGGGCCGATGGAATACGCTGTCGCTTTGAAGATCCGTTTTCCCCGCATTCAACTCGTCCATACGCACCACTCTTTGCACTATTTCTTGCGCTTTCGTCGTTATATCTGGGCCTTCCGTCTTTTTAGTCTATTTTATTCCCGGATCATTTGCGTTTCGGATCATGTGAGAGAAGAGTTGTCTCGTCATTGCCCGACGGCCCGGAGAAAGCTACTTACAATTAACAATGGCGTGAATGTCAGTGCTTTTGATCCTGTCGAAACGAAATTGTCACCCGGTCCCCTTCGCATCGTGAATGTCTCGCGATTGTCTCCAGAGAAAAATGTGGTCCACACTCTTTTAGCGTTGAAGAGACTAAAAGGAGATGGGGTTGAGTTCGAATTTCATCACGCGGGCAGTGGAGATGTAGTGGAGGAAAAAAAGCTTCAGGACTTCGTGGAGGAGAATGGGCTCTCTGATCGAGTCCATTTTCATGGGTTTCAAACGGATGTGCGAAAAATTCTGGAGCTAGGTGATGTCTTTGTCACGAGCTCGAAAACGGAAGGACATCCCGTGGCGGTGTTAGAGGCAATGGCGAGCGGGAAAATCTGTCTTTGCAGCGACATTGCTCCCCATCGATTGCTCTCAAAGGAATCCATTCTCTTTTTCAATCTCGAAGATGATTCTCTTGCCACTCTTCTCAAATCAGTTTCCAGGGATTTGGGGCAGTATTCCCCCTTGCGAGTTAAAGCAAGGGAAGAGGTTGCCCAAAAATTTTCCCTGGAACGAATGATAGGGGACTATCTCCAACTATACGTAGCAAACCGGAACAATATCCTCGTGACGGCTGCCCTTTGAGGGGATCCTTAAGGGAAACGCTTTTGGCCACCGCGTTCTATTTTCATAAATGAAGGGCTGGTACTTAGCTTCGAATTCTGAAGATCGATATTTTTCGACTCGAGAGAAAATAGACTGGTAGCGATCGAAATAGTCTTCACCAGGAGCGCGCACGTGATCCCATTCCTGGGGATTTGGCGCTGGATATTCCACGGTCGTTGCGCCAATCACCGGCACCTGAAGAATCGCAAAGCCCGAGGGCTTCAGAATCCTCTGAATATTCTTAAGAGCCAGTACATCTTCTTTAATATGCTCGAGGACGTGAGATGCGACTACGACATCAAAACTGGCATTGGGGAAGGGGAGTTTTCTTAAGTCCACCTGATGGTCCACCCCTCGGGGGTTCAAATCCGCGCTCGCGTACCGGCCAAAGCGTTGGCGAAATAGGTGCTCGAGCTCAGGTTCGGGCGCAAAATGCAGCAGGCTCATTCGGCTAAAATCATTTTTTTGCGAAAGCCGTTCGATGGTTAGCCAAAGGACCCGGTGTCGCTCTAAAGCAGAACAGTTCGGGCACATCGCATGTTTGCGTAACCCCGTGGGATCGTTCGCATCCAAGAAGGGGCCAGAGTACTCGCAGATAGGACAATGAAAGTGTTCTTTGTTCGGGTGGAGCATGCGGTAACCCCGCCCCCGGACTCTTTTCAACCGCGATTTAATGACTGTTTTCAGCGTCTGCATTGCACCGGTCCCCCGTTTCCGTTTATAGAGAATATTGGGAGAGGGGGCAATATGGCTTTCGTATCCATCCTGATTTTGTTCGTAGGCGCAATTAGCATCGCCTATTTCTATGGCCTTCTTTTGGCTAGTTTCGCTTATCACCCCGTTCCCTTGAAATTGGGACCCAAAAACAAGATTCTGATTCTTGTTCCCGCGCACAATGAGGAGGCTGTAATCGGTCATACGATTCGCCGGGTGCAAGAAGTCCATTACCCCGAGAGCCTTTATGAGATTCATGTAGTTGCCGATCATTGCGAAGACGGGACTGCCGCCTGTGCCGAAAGTGCGGGCGCTCGCGTGCATCGAAGGGACTCAGGGCCTCGAGGGCAGAAGGGATTGGCGCTGAGTTGGCTTTTCGATCGGGTGAGAACCCTGACATTCGATGCGATCGTGATCTTGGATGCCGACGCTAAAGTCGAAAAGAACTTTCTTTTGGCTCTCAATACTCTCTTGGAAAAAGGCGAGGTGGCCGTACAAGGCCAGCAGCGAATCAGTAATCCCAAGGCGGGCTGGTACGCTGCTCTGACC
>JAHFAF010000311.1 GCA_023250715.1 Pseudobdellovibrionaceae bacterium
CCCAGGCGGTAAGTAGTTTCTTGGGCTTTTGCAGTTCGAACTTCTTCGCTGTCCTAACGCCAACTGCCTTAAGAAAGCCCTCTCTCACTAAGTATTCGAAGACTCTTTGCACTAGGCCGAGGCTGACCATAGATTCGGCGGCCGCTTCCCTCAATGAGAAGGCATCTTTCTCAATGCCGGTGAGTAGCAACCACTGGAGCACCAGGCCGGACTTGTCCGCATAGATATCTGGAGCAATCAAAGAGCTATGAGCGGGGGTCAGGAATCTTGGCTCCATACTGTTCACTATATTACACTGTTCATTTTAAAATGAACAGTCGTTAATAACGAACAGTAAATTGCGCCGACCGTGCTCCCGCGGCGGCTGCTAAGGTTCCTTGCTTTTCGGAAGTGTTACGGACCTTCCCGAGGCAATAACTCGCCTTTCGGAATGGATGAAAGATCTCCAGAAACACTTGAAAGGTAGCCGGGTCACAAAAAGTGATCTGGTTAACTTTCTTGTTCTCTTCCATTCGGAGCGGCTTGCAGAGAAGGAAATCGAACAACTGAAAGGGCAACACTTCGATGAAGTGCGCTTCGCGGAGTGGGCTATTAAGGAACTGAAAAAAGCGAAAGCCGAAGGCAGGAATGTCTCCCTGGCCGAAGTCATGGGTCAAGACCCTGAAAATCAAAAGGAAAACTGGAAGGCGGAGAACAAAGAAAGGGCCTCAATCAAAAAGGGTTTGACTCCGTAGTATACTACGGACCCCATGATAGAGGTGTGGACATGACGATCGGAAAACTGGCGCAGGCGGCGGGAGTCGGAGTTGAGACCATTCGGTTCTACGAACTAAAGGGCCTCATCAAACGACCCCCGAAAGGTGACAGCGGGTTTAGACATTATCCGGTGGAAGAAGCAGCTCGCATTCGCTTTGTAAAAAGAGCGCAGGAGTTAGGCTTCACACTGAGAGAAATCAAAGACCTCTTGGACATACAGTCAAAACGCAAGCTCTCCGGTGGTCAGGTCAAAGAAAAGGCCGAAGCTAAGATCAAAGAGATTCGAAAGAAAATCTCCGATCTGAAGCAAATGGAGAAATCGTTGGCCCGACTGGCTCAGGTCTGCGGCGAAGGCGAGCAGGCCATCAGGGAATGTCGGGTTTTCGATTGCTTCGAAAAGGGTTGCTAAGGAGGAAAGTATGAAACGTCTACACGTCCATGTGTCGGTCGAGAATATCGAGGAGTCAGTTAAGTTTTACTCAACAATGTTCGGAGCGGAGCCCGTGAAAAAGAAAGCGGATTACGCCAAATGGCTCGTTAATGAGCCCAGTATCAATTTCGCGATCTCCGCGAAAGGAAGGAAACCGGGCTTCGATCATTTTGGCATCCAGGTCGACGAAGAAGCCGAACTCGCCGAAGTTCGTGAGCGAATCGGAAACGCGGAGCTTAAGACCTTCGATGAAGGCGAGACGACCTGTTGCTACGCGAAGTCGGACAAGACGTGGGTGATGGATCCAGCCGGTCTACCGTGGGAGGCCTATCAGTTCATGGGTGACGCCGAGATCTTTCAGGAGCAGAAAGCGGACGGAAAGTCGGCGTGTTGCGCTCCTGCGGCGACTACCGCTCCGGAATCAAAGAAAACCGGATGTTGCGGATAAGCCACAAAGCAGCAGCCGAATTCATCGGAACATTCGCTCTGGTCTTTGCCGGATGCGGAAGCGTAATGGTTCTCGAGCGTATGCCGGGAGCCATTTCGCCGTTGGCGATTCCTATTATTTTTGGACTGGTCATCGCGTGCATGGTCTACGCGGTTGGGCATATCAGCGGCGCTCATTTTAATCCGGCGGTTACACTTGCTTTCGCGATAGCAAGGCACTTCCCGAAAAAAGAAATTCCGGCCTATTGGCTAGCGCAATTCGGAGCGAGCTTTGCCGCTTTGGTGTTACTCTCGTTTCTCCTGCCAGCGGGGAGCACCTACGGCGCCACCATTCCGAAGATAGATGTAATTCCGGCGTTAATAACAGAGGCCGTACTCAGCTTTTTTCTCATGTTCGTTATTATCTCGGTGGCAACGGACACTCGCGCCGAAGGAACGATGGCTGGCGTAGCAATCGGTGGAATAGTTGCGGTATGCGCGTTTGTCGGAGGTCCTCTCACTGGGGCTTCAATGAATCCAGCTCGATCTCTGGCGCCAGCTCTTTTCGAGCATCGTATGCTCGATCTTTGGATCTATTTCATCGGACCGTTTATCGGAACAATTCTCGCGGCGATTACCTACGAATGGATTCGCTGTGACCCCAAAAAGCAGAATGCGAAAGGATGTTGCTAATGAATATTCTATTTATGTGTGTTGCGAACTCAGCTCGGAGTCAGATGGCTGAAGGCCTAGCCAAAAAGATTTTCGGGACTGCGGTGAACGTGGAAAGCGCTGGCTCGCAACCTAAAAACGTGAATCCCTTCGCGACAGCCGCGATGAAAGAAATCGGCATTGATCTCTCAAATCATTATTCAAAGTCATACGACGAGCTCAAGCCTTCGTTTATCGTCCAACTCGATTACGTGATCACGCTCTGCGCGGAAGAAGTTTGCCCCTCCATGGTTACACAAAAGGCACAAAAGGTGCATTGGCCACTTCCCGATCCAGCGGGAAAGCAAGGGTCCGATGAGGAGCAGTTGAGCCGGTTTCGCGAAACGCGGGACTCAATCGCTTCTCGCATCAGTGATTTTGCCAGAGAAAAAGGCATCGCAATCACCGGCTGGGTTCCGCAATGAGTGAAGAGATGCTGAAGCGCAGGATGCGGCAAAAGGTTCTTACGATCACCTTGCTTCCGCCTTCGGTGATTCTCACGATTCTGTGTTTTCTCCTCAATTCCGGGATTTATCTTCTCATCTCAGGAGTGCTGGCTGTTTCGTGGGTAGTTGGCACTCTGATTAATTGGCGATGTCCCTCTTGCCGCGCACTCCTTCCCGTCGCCGGTGATGTCATCACTTGCGAGAAGTGCAGCTCTCCCCTCAATTAGCGCCTCCTCTATTCCGTCCTCCCATTTCTCACCCACCAAAGGATACCCCCATGAGCAAATTGCCGTTTCCGGCAGTCTCGCCTATTGTTGAACCCGTCGAAAGCCCTTCTGGGCATGAGACTCCGGTCTTTGAAAATAAAATTTGGTCGGTTGAGGACGTGGCGCGAGAACTAAAACTTTCTCGAAGCCATGTTTATAAACTGATCTCAGAAGACAAAATTCCGTTCGCTAAGGTGGGGCGACTGGTGAGGTTTTATCCTGAGCGTGTCTACGAGTGGCTTTCCAAAGGAGGCACTCGATGAAACGTAAAGAAGAACCCGTTCGGAACAACCCCGGAATCTACCGGCGCCTTGAGTTCGATGAGCTCAAAGGGAAATGGAAAGATACGGGAAAATACCGAGCCATTCGCCGAATCACTGTAAGAGGTCTCTCTATTAAAGAGCAGGGCGTCTTCGACAATATCGAAGATGCGAAAGCCTTTAGATTGGGGCTCATTCAAAAGGTTAGCGCTGGATCGCAAGTCCACAAGCAATCTGAGAATGATCCCGATCAAGAGTACCTATTCGCGACATTAGTTGATGAATGGAAGTCGCTTCATTTTCTGCAAATCGAATATACGAGTCAGCAGATGTATGAAGGTCGGCTCCCCAATCTCGCGCCGCTCGAAAGAGTGGAAGTGAAGAACATCAATACTACGGTCATCACGAACCTGGTTAAACACTGGCTTAACCCGAAGTTCCCTAAGGCAAAGGACAGGCAGACGTTCGAAAAGGAGCTCGATCTACTTAAGGTGATCTTGAACTTTTATCGACGACATAAGAACAATAACTATTTTCTGCCTATCTTGCCCGAGCATTATAGGGCTGCGGACTTCGCGAAAATGCCAAAGAAACCGGTTCGAGGACTTCGTGAGGACGACTTGGGGCGTTTCCTGGCTTCTATGAACGAAAACTACCCTAACTTCTACCCTATTGCGCTTCTCCAGCTGGGCCTCGGGCTCAGAATTGGAGAGGCTTTGGGTTTGTGTTGGGAAGACTTCGATCTGAGACGCCGGGAGGTGCGCGTTGCGAGGAACATTGCTTGGAACAAAGCGACGCGGCTAATGACAGCCAAAAAGCGCAAAAACGCTCGGATATTAGAAGCCGCGCTACCTGAGTTCCTAGTGAAGATTCTCGAAGACCTGTTTTCTAAGCGAGACTTGCAATCTCCTTATCTGTTCGTCCGCGAGGGTGAGCTGATTCGGAGGCAACAGGTTGCCAAAGCGTACAATCGAACACTTGAGAAACTGGGTATCGATCACCTTTCTGGCACGCATGTCTTGCGAAAGACGTCAGGAACTCTAGCCAGAAAACTTACTCGCGATGTTTATGCAGCTTCGAAGCTCTTGGACCATTCCTCAGTGAACATCACGGAGAGGTATTACCAGGAGCAGCTTGATGAGGATAAACGGATGGTGGCGGAGGCGTTGAACACGGTGCTGACACAGGCGAATGAACAACATTCGTCGGAGAATAGGGGTGCACAACTCACCACCTGTCCCCCAGTGTCCCCCCAAAATCGCTTTCCAAAATTGAAGTTAATTAAATCAAGCAGTTAAAAAGTGATGGCGGAGAGGAGAGGATTCGAACCTCCGATACGGTTTAACCCGTATAACGGTTTAGCAAACCGCCGCCTTCGGCCACTCGGCCACCTCTCCAGCCTTTAGTCGAAGTAACGCATAGAAGTATCATCCAATTGCCCGCTCTTCAAACCGATTGCTGAAGGCTAGTTTGAAAGCGCTCTGCATCATAGATTGCTAGGGCCTAAGGCGAAAAACTGATTTTGGAGACCCTTTTTGCATCCGTTTCCAGCGAGGGGCGTGTTTATTTTGCGTTCATTATGAAGAAGTCTCCACTTTGTAGGCTGACGGAGGGCCGATAAGAATAGGGGGAGATTTTAATGCCCAATGAGGGTAGGAGAAATACCGCTCTGGACGCCCTTCGGGGGATTGCCATTCTCTTGGTTCTGGGGAGCCACGCGGTTTATCGTCCTTTAAAACCAATTCTATCTCTTGAGCCACTTGCAAGGTTTTGGAGGGATGTTGGTTGGACTGGCGTGGATCTCTTTTTCGTTTTGAGCGGCTATCTCGTTTCCTCTCTCCTGCTTCGGGAGGTTCGGCGTACCGGAAAGCTGAACGTTTGGGGCTTTTGGGTACGCAGAGCCTATAAAATAATTCCGAGTTACGCGGTCCTTATCGTCGTCAGTCACTTGCTGCGTCCGATGGGTACAGTCAAAATTCTTTCGGATCTAACCCTAATGCAGTCTTATATTCCGGGAGCCTGGGGACACACTTGGTCTTTATCCGTGGAAGAGCACTTTTATTTTCTTATCGCGATTTACCTTCTGGTCCTTTGCCGACGTGGAAATAAGGC
>JAHFAF010000039.1 GCA_023250715.1 Pseudobdellovibrionaceae bacterium
CCGGAATACGTCCGAGAGATCGGATCGTGGAAATTGGAGGTAAGCCGGTCACCACCTGGAATGAAGTGGAAGGATTCTTGAAATTTCGCGAGGGAGAGAAAGTCGACTTACAGCTGGAGCGCGACGGACAATCGCTCAAGATGCCCATCACCGTGACGAGAGTGCACAGTAAAAATGATTACGGTGAAGATCAGGAAATCGGCGGCATCAAAGGCATCGGTCCCTACCCACTCGCCACGATGATTGGGGTCTCAAATCCGAAATCAGCGGCTTATCTTGCCGGCCTTCGCACTGGCGACATCATTCAAAAAATCGACACGAGAGCTGTTCTTCTCTATGACGAGCTTAATCAGGCACTCACGGCAGCTTGGACCGCAGGAAATCCCGTTACCGTCACAGTGAAGCGCCCTACTGGAAATGATCCCAAAGAGGGAATGGAGCATTCCTTTACTCTATCCATTCCCAAAACCCCCGCGCACGACTCTCCTTTGGGGCCGTCGGAAAGCTTGGGGATTTATCCGTCTGAACTTTTTGTAAAGCAGATCACCCCTGGAAGTCCCGCCGAAAAAGGGGGATTGCAGCCGGGGGATCGCATCGTCAAAATTTCCGATACGCCTGTTTTTAATTTCGAAACAATAGTTGATCGCGTTCAAGAGCAAGGCGGGAAAGAGGAGCAGGTCACGCTGAATCTTGAGCGCGAAGGCCAGCCTGTGACACTTCTTCTGAAACCCGTCATCACGACTCAAGAAGATCCGCTCACGCGGCAACCGATCAAGAAATACATGGTGGGCTTTATGCCCTCGACCGCATATCGCGAATCCGAAATTGTTAAGGTAACAATTCATGATCCGGTCGAGCTCTTTCATCGAGCCGCAACGGAAACTTACGACCTTGCTGAAAAAATGGTCATCAGCATTGCAAAACTTGCCGTCGGAAAAATTTCCGTTAAGAACCTCGGAGGGCCCGTTTTGATCGCCTCCGTAGCAGGCAGGAGCTTGGACGCCGGGATCATCCCATTCATTCAAATGATGGCGTTGATTAGCATCAACCTCTTCCTTTTGAATCTTTTCCCAGTGCCGATCCTGGACGGAGGACATTTGCTCTTTTTCATGATTGAAGGCGTGAAGGGTAAACCCGTTTCAGTTCGCACCATGGAAATCGCGAATCAAGTGGGAATGGTTTTTATTCTCATGCTGGTCGGATTGACCCTATTTAACGACATCTCTCGAATCGTGCTGCATTAACTGTTAGAGGGGGTGACTTGAAAAAAACGTTCGTCCTAGACACCAGTGTCATACTTCACGATCCCCAATGCATTTTTAAGTTTGATGACAACATAGTCGTCATTCCCATCACCTGTCTCGAAGAGATGGACCGGTTCAAAAAGGACCTAACCGAGACAGGCCGAAATGCCCGGCACTTCTCCCGCTATTTAGACGATATCCGAAAACGGGGATCGCTTACCACGGGTGTTGAAATTGGCAAAAAGGGGACGCTCATCGTAGACCTCTTCCGAGACGCGGAAAAATACTTGCCCGTGGACTTGAAAGCGGAAAAGAACGACCACAAGATTCTCGCCGTTGCCTTGAAATTCAGACAGGAGAAGCCGAACAACCCGGTAATCTTTGTCACAAAAGACGTTAATTTAAGAGTGAAAGCCGATGCGGTCGGGATTCACTCCGTCGACTTCGAGCCCTCGAGAGTCACTATAGAAGAGCTTTATACCGGAGTGACTACATTCGATGTGCCCGGCGATGTCGTAGATAATTTCATGGCGCAAAGGCGTATTCCTTTCCAAGACAAATCACTGATGCCGAACTCCTACGTCACCCTTCGCGATCAGCATAAGCCCGAGGAGCATAGCGCCCTTGGCCGCTACGATGAAAGCTTAGGCGAGATCGTTCCATTGCGAGTGCCTCCCCAGGGAGTATGGGGAATCAAGCCCAGGAATAATGAGCAGGCTTTTGTGATGGACGCGCTTTTGGACGATCACATTTCTTTGGTGAGCTTGGTCGGAAAAGCCGGCACAGGAAAGACCCTCATGGCATTGGCCTGCGGTCTGCAAAAGACAATCGATGAGAGCAAGTATCAAAAGCTCTTAGTCTCTCGTCCCATATTCCCTCTCGGAAAAGACATCGGTTACCTCCCCGGTGAAATCGAAGAAAAGCTCAACCCCTGGATGCAGCCCATTTTCGACAATGTGGACTACATCGTTTCTTTTTCTGCCGGGGAAAAGCCCCAAAAGCGTGGTTCACGCCGAGCATGGCAGGAGCTCATCAACCAGGGCATGCTCCACATTGAGCCTTTGACCTATATCCGTGGCCGAAGTTTGGCTTATCAATTTCTGATCGTGGATGAAGCCCAGAACCTGACCCCACACGAGATCAAGACCATCATCACCCGTGCGGGCGAAGGGACTAAAGTCGTTCTCACGGGCGATTGCTATCAAATCGATAACCCGTATATTGATTCTTCCTCGAACGGCCTTACCTACGTCGTAGAACGCTTTAAACACGAACGCATTGCGGGCCACATTACCTTATCGAAGGGCGAACGCTCACACCTGGCCGAGCTAGCAACCAATCTACTCTAGTCCCCAGTATCTGCGAGGGCACCGAAGCAGTCTCATCGCAACGAGCAAGATCAACGAGATTGCTTCGCCCTTGCTTAGTCTTTTGTTTCTGACGCCACCGTTCGGCAGACAGAAGATCGCGAAACAACTTTATTCGCTTTTGCGACAAGAAAATTTCGAGCTACATTATTCACCATTTCGAGCCCGCTGTCGGTGACAGTAGAAAGCCCCCATAGTGCCGCAACGCTTGCAGGAATCCATAAGACCTTCCACGTGCCGAAGGTAGTTGGATATTTATATGCTAGGTGCATAGCTAAGCCCGCAGCTAAAAGTGTAAGCGTCCCTCCACCGTTCAACAATAGGGCCGGAGATCCTTTGAAAAATATCTTGGGAACGTGCAAAGTTCCCGAAGTCTTTAAAACCTGCTGAGCCACCTCTAACTCCGCCCGATCGAGTAAACGAGTTAGCCGGCTCGAGGATTTGTATCGAGATCGTTGGTTTTGAAGCGTGGTCAATCTCGACATTCTAAAAATAGCTAGAACGGCTTCATCCGAAAGTGCTTCCAAAATCTCAACACGGGGATGACTCTTAAAAAGGATGGTTTGATCGTATTGATAGTGCTCGAGTGGAAAGCGAGCGGATCCTTCGATGTCTATTCTTTCGGAAAGAGTCACGAGCCCTTCCAGATTTCTTTTGTGGATGAGCCACAAATCCGCGGTTCTCAAAGCGATGTTCTCTTTAGTAGCAGCGTCTGCATCCGCCACTTTCTCCAAATTGTGCTGGATTAAAACTCCGAGTGCTTCCCACTCCCGTCCAGCCTCCATTAGGCTGCGCATTTTCTGGGCGTATTCTGGCAGTTCCGCGTAAGCGTAGAGAGAACAGAAAAGCACCAAAATTCCCCAAACCTTCACATCCAGCCCCGGATACCTCAATCGTTAGAGAAGGAAAAAATGCAAGAGCGCCGCCAAACTTCATGCCCGTTGACATATATATATGGCCATGTAGTGTACAGCCGAGGTTTACGCCCCCATGGATAGGAAGAAGATCTCGACTACCGTTTACATTACCCAAGAACAAAACAGTCTTTTGAAACAACTGAATCAGAAGTCGAAGGTGCCTATTGCGGAATACATCCGCGAGGGGATCGATCTGGTTCTAGAAAGACATAAGCATTTATTGCCCGGACAGCTTTCGCTTCTTCAGGAAGATTCCGCTAGCCGTCCGCCACGCGATCTGGAAGTTTAAGCTCTCTTGTGACGGACCCCCAGCGCATTCGCAACTTCAGCATCATTGCTCACATCGATCACGGGAAATCTACGCTCGCCGATAGGCTAATGCAGGAAACCGGCGCTCTCACCGATCGGGAAATGAAAGAACAATTCCTCGATCAGCTCGATATCGAGCGTGAACGAGGGATTACGATCAAGGCCCAAACGGCCCGCCTCAATTTCACCGCCCGCGATGGAAATACCTACGTTTTGAATTTAATCGATACGCCTGGGCATGTGGACTTTGGCTATGAAGTCTCTCGAAGTCTCGCAGCCTGTGAGGGAGCAATCCTTGTGGTGGATGCCTCTCAAGGAGTCGAAGCGCAGACGCTCGCCAACGTATATTTGGCTCTCGAAAACAATCTCGAGCTCGTTCCCGTCTTGAATAAGATAGATCTTCCTGGCGCCGACATCGATAACACCAAACGAGAGATCGAAGACATTGTCGGAATCAGTACCGAGCACGCGGTACCCATCAGCGCGAAGGAAGGAAAGAACATTCGCGAAGTCTTGGAGAGTGTCGTGGCTTTACTGCCTCCTCCCAAGGGCGATCCGAATATTCCGTTAGAAGCGCTCATTTTTGATGCGTGGTTCGATCCCTATCAAGGAGTCGTCTTTCTCATTCGCGTAATGAACGGACGCATTCGATCCCACGAAAAGATCAAAATGATGCACAACCAAACCGAGCATGAGGTTTTGAAACTCGGTGTCTTCACTCCGCACGGACGTGAAGTAAGAGAGCTTTCCGTTGGCGAAGTAGGTTTTGTTACCGCGAACATCAAGGACTTGCGAGACGTAAAAATCGGCGACACCGTGACAAATGCCATAAACCCGGCATCGAAACCTTTGGCCGGCTTCAAAGAAGTGAAGCCCATGGTGTTTAGCGGGATCTATCCTGTCGATAGCGCTGGTTATCCCAATTTAAAAGCCGCACTTGAGAAACTTAGGCTCAATGACAGCGCCTTTACCTTCGAGCCCGAGACGTCGGATGCATTGGGCTTCGGCTTTCGTTGCGGTTTTTTGGGACTACTCCACATGGAGATCGTACAAGAAAGACTCGAGCGGGAATTCAATATCTTTCTCGTTACGACTGCCCCGACAGTGCTTTACCAGGTAAACATGGTCAGGGGTGAGAAGCAGATGATCTATAACCCTTCCGGCCTTCCGCCTGTGCAGCATATCGCTTCCATTGAGGAGCCTATCGCTCATATCACGATCCATACGCCCGAAGTGTACTTGGGAAATCTCATCAAGCTCTGCGAAGATAGACGGGGAACCCAAACGAAGCTCCACTACCACTCACCTAAGCGGATCCTGCTCGAGTACGACATTCCGTTCAATGAAGTGGTTTTAAATTTCTATGACCGCCTGAAAAGTGTGAGCAAAGGCTACGCTAGCCTGGACTACGACATCGTCCGTTACGAGCCAAGCGATCTCGTAAAGATGGATCTTCTCGTGAATGCCAACCCGGTCGATGCCCTCAGCTGGATTGTACACAAGAGCAAGGCACACCATCGGGGACGCGAGCTAGTAACAAAGATGAAGGAGCTCATCGAGCGGCAGATGTTTGAAATCATCATTCAGGCTGCCATCGGAAGCAAAATCATCGCAAAGGAACGCATTGCTCCGATGAGAAAGAATGTAACGGCCAAGTGTTACGGCGGTGATATCACTCGAAAGCGAAAACTCTTGGAGAAACAAAAGGAAGGCAAGAAGCGCATGAAATCGGTGGGCTCCGTCGAGATTCCGCAAGAAGCGTTCTTGGCCGCACTTTCCATAGATGAATAGTCTCGTTTTTTCTTATCGCCGTGTATTTATCGTTTCAACTCTTCTGGCATTACTAGTTCGCTTAGTATTCCTGGAGGGCTTTCGAATTTCCTCGAGCTCAATGTTTCCCACTCTTTTTGCGGGCGATCTCGTTTTTGTATCGAAGGCTGCGTTCAATCTACACTTCCCGTTTTCTAACTTCGCTTTTTTCACCTGGCGAACACCTGAACGAGGAGAGGTGGTCGTTTTTTCCCTACCCGATCACAGCCTGGAGACCATCGTGAAGCGAGTGGTGGCGACTGAAGGGGATCGAGTCGCTTTTCAAGACGGCGCTTTGTACATCAATGATATTCCAGCGGATTATCAGCCTTTGAAATCGCGCCCCCTTTACATGGAAAAATTTCCATGGACTTCCTATCCCATCCAAAAATCTGAAGAACCAATGAAAGATTTTGGCCCCGTGGATGTCCCTAAGGGCCATTTCTTCGCCTTAGGTGATAACCGCTCGGATAGCGTTGATAGTAGGGCCTGGGGCCCGATCCCCGCGACTTGCCTCAAGGGAAGAGTGGCCTTAGTTTGGTTGTCGTTCTCCAGCGCCGGAAAGATTCTGTCGGACCGGATTGGCCTTTGGGTGCAATAATGGGTGAAGAAGATATTCGAAAGTATTTGAGTCGACATACGGGTGGGGCAAAACCTGCCCCGAAACGACCGGCACGGATCGCACGTAGAGCGAGGCCTCAGCAGCAAGAAGCCTTCAAAGACTTCTCCGCAACTCACCTCTACTGCCCGAAATGTAAGCAAGCGAACCCGGTACGAGAAAACATTATGCTCTATCTCTCGGATGGAAATCTATTCAACTATAGTTGCGAAATCTGCGGAACTTCAGTGGGAACTCGCAAGGGCGGCGGGTAAGCGGTCCAAGATAATCTTTCCCTGATTATCGAAACGACCAAAGGCCAGCGTGTTGGTGGGACAACTCTGCACGCAGGCTGAACAGCGCACGCACTCGGGATCTTCCATCGGTAATCCCTTATTGGCAAAGTTCATGATGTCTATCCCCTGATGGCAAACGCTCGTGCAAACGTTGCAGGAAATACACTTCGATTTTTCCGGAAAGATTCTGAACTTAGTAAATCTAGCGTAAATGTGCATGAGTGCCGCTAACGGACAGGCGAAGCGACACCAAACTCGGCCGCTGAAATGGAAGTAGAATCCCACCCCAACGATACCGGCCAAGAAGATGTCCACTACGTGGTAGTAATTCAAAGAGATTCCAAACGGCGTCCATCCGCTCAGTAAGCCGTAATAAAAACCCTTCAACGCCTCATTATAAGAGTACCAGGTATATATTCTCGCCAAGAGGAGCAGCACTGCTAACCCAAGAATTACCTGCCCAATCAAATTGAGTCGATTCCACTTAGGCCCATGGGGCATTTTCGTGCGGTGAGTGTCCCCCAGCGTCTCAGCAAGAGCGCCACAAGAGCAGATCCATCCACAGTACGCGCCCTTCCCCCACCGTCGAACAATGACAGGGATAATGATGCAAGTTTGCACGAACGAAACCGCGAGCCAGCCCCACATTGGCTGCTCGGTGAAACAATTCCAAATGAAAAGCGGCCACGCTAGAATAAAGCCAAAAGCGCGCCAATACTCTCTTCCGTGGCCATAGTTAGCGACAGGAAAAAACTGATCCGCAAACCATTTTCCGAACCCCGCATCGAACGTCCCGGCCTTTCCCATGTAGGGCAAAAGAAAGTACGGCACGATGAATAGGGGAATGATCTGAAATGCCATAAGAGAGAGAGTCTGACGTTTTACATAGGGGGTTCGCCGCCTATGAATACGACGAAAACCAAAGAAAAACACAGCGAGTGTATAGGCTAGCGAATAATAAAATCCCGGCTCTTGCAAAGTAATGGAAAGGGGAGAGTTCCCAGGAATATTGAAGGGGAACCAACCGTGCTCTTTAAAATATCCATTGAGCGAAGTTCCACCCTTCCAAAGATAAACGAAAATGCTAAACCCAAAAACCGCAGCGAAAGATGCATAGGTTGGCACCCGCCACTCGCCCCGAATGCGAATCCCCGAACGTCGAAAGAATTCCAGTGGCGCTTCCCGGCCAATCATGGAAAAAACCACATCGTTCGTGACTTTTTCCGTCTTTCCATCGGATAGACCGAGAGTCACGGACGTCGGATCGATGTTTTTAATAGACGATTCCATCACCAATCGAACGGAACCAGGCGGCTTATCGCCGCGAAGCTTGTAACCCCCTGCAGTAGTTACTCGTTCAGAAGTAGGCTGCTCTACCTGCACTTCCGCGGAAGGATCTTTTTGAAGCCTCTGCAACATCTCCACGTTTCCGGGCTTCGGGCGCGAAAACTCTTTCTTGCGGTAGCTTAGAATAACGTTTGCCCCGGCACTCGCGAGAGCAATCACGGTTTCTAAGGCGGAATCCCCTCCGCCTACGACCAGCGCATTTTTTCCGGAAAACTCTTTAGGATCGTGAAGGCGGTTATAAACTTTATCGAGTGTTTCGCCAGGGCAGCCAATTTTTCTGAAATTTCCGCTTCGCCCGATTGCCACAACTACGCGTTGAGCGCGAATGGGGCCGGGATACAAAAGAACTTCCTGCCCCTTTTGCTCCACCTTTTCAATGCGAAGATTATCCGCTTCCACACCTGCCTTTTTCCTCTGCGACTCCATCTCCACCACCAGCGCCTCTTTTACCTGCGCGTGAAATTGCAAGTCACCGTCAGGAGTCATGTCGACAGGGTACGTGTAGATGGGTTTTGCTTTCGGAAAATTTACGACCGTCGAGAAAACTTGAGTAGCTTCATAGAGCTTGAACTTGAGCCCGCTCTTCTTTGCTTCCATTGCAGCCGCGACCCCTGAGACCCCCGCACCGATGATGGCCACATCCAGCAGAGCCGGGTCGGTACTTTTTCTAAACTTCGAATCGGAAACTATTTTCTTAACCGCGCGAGAACCCGTGTGCGCGGAAAATTTGAGAAGGGGAATTCCCGTCAGATCCCCCACGATGGAAACCCCGGGAAGATTCGTACCGCCGTCACTCTCAGTTTCGGGAAGTTTTTCGACGAGACCGGCGGGCCATTGGGTGTGGAGCCACTTCATGTAGTTGAACATAGGTGTCTATTTTACTACATTAATATCAAATACTTATAACGCCGCGGCCCACTCCCTTCCTATTTATCGCTTAACCCAATAAGGAGGTCCCATGTGGCTTTTGCAGGTATATGCGGTGGTCTTTTTTTTAGCTTTGGCCCAGTACGCGTGGGGGTAATTGGCTGGAAGGCTTCACACTCATCGACGGGAAGGATATTCTACAATGACCCTGCATGTGGAAATCCGTTTTTCTAATTGGCTGGAGCACGACACTCCTTGCCCACAGCCTATTCAAGACAGTTTGTTTTGAAGTTTCAATGCAGGCAAGTTCACTAGCCGACCTCCACCTCGACCCAACACAAGCCATTTACACCCAGTTGGCCGTGAGTACATTTACCGGAAAAAAAGTTGCGGTTGTTACTCCGAACTCCAGTCAGCAACTTCTCTTCGTCACCCCCAAAGGAACTCCGAACGACTTGGAATGGTATCGCCATCATGTGCTTCCAGACACGGTCGCCTTCGGTTACGTAAAGGGCTGGTTCAACGGGGAGAAGAGACGGCCTCCTTTTCATGCATACGCGAGAGTGGGAGATCGAATGTTCCACTTCTTGGATGACGGAACGATTCACGAACAAGATTACGTTACCGCGCAACGGGAACTTCTGGAGAGACCCTTCCATACCACGACCTACGAAATGGCATTCGCGCTCCCCCCTGGCACTCGTGAGGAACTCACTCAATATTATCGCGCACGCATGCAAGGGGTTGCGACGATTGACGGAAAAGTTCAAAAGCCCCCCTATGACGAGGGCGGATTCGGGCAATTAAACGAAGAAGGCACCCCACTCGAGAATTGTGTCACCTTTGCTTTATCTTTCACTCAAAGCCATTGGGCTAAGGATTATCCAAAGCTCGCCACCGTTCAACAGGCCACTGGAGCGACACCCCAGGCAGAAATCACAGCAAAGGCGGTATCCCAATTATTCATGGAGGCAAAGCCTGCTTTCATCACTGTATGGTCCAGGCCGGACGCCAACCAAGTCGCAGACCCGGTAAAGGACATGCTCGATACTCTAAAAGTGACCAGATTTTATAGGGTCAAAACGCAAGACATTCGGACAACTGAGGATTGGTCGCTCGCTCCTTGAAATCAGACAATGTCGAATTACTCTTTTCCCAAGATCTCGCGAATTCCCTGATCCCAAGGAAGACAGTGAACCTCCCCGATCATCTTTTCTCGAGGATCTCTACTCAGACAAAATCCCCGCGCTCCATGAAAGTCTTTCAAAATGGATGTAACCGCCTTTACATCTTCGTCCCTCACTTTATCGGTCGACTTAATTTCGATGAGAGCCGTCGCCTGACCAGGTCTTTCAACGATCATATCCACCTCTACGTCGTCTTTAGTCCGCAAGTACGATAGGCGAAAATCGTTCTTGAAATATTGGCAGAGCCTCTGAATCTCGAGAACAATGAGTTGCTCAAAAAGCACCCCAAACTCATAGGTCCCCGGCCGTACATCGAGAAGTAGCTGCCCTTTTAAGGCACGCGAAACCCCTAGGTCGAAAAGATAGAATTTTGGATTTTTTCTCTGACGTTTTCGAATGGATTTTTCGAAGGCGGGCAGGCGGCATCCGATTAATGTGTCTTCCAAGATCTCGAAGTATGTTTGAATTGAAACAGGATCGGAGCCGACGTCGCGGGCTATTTTGCTATAGTTGAGAATTTGGCCAGAGCATTGTGCGGCAATTTCTAGAAAACTTCTAAAGGGTGCTATCTTTCTGACCAATTGCTCTATCTGTATTTCCTCGCGCAGATAGGTATTGGCGTAGGTACGAAGGAAATCTCGCTTTTCAGCGTCTTCCTGGCCAATCAAACCAGGCAGCGTGCCCCAACTCAATGCAGACTCGAGGGAAAAATTGTTTTCGAGCTCAAGGAAGGTCAAGGGGAACAAGTGGTTTTCAATTGCACGCCCGGCGAGCAAATTTGCAGATCCACGTTTAAGCTTGCGCGCCGACGAGCCGGTCAGGGCGAATTTGAATCGTTTCCGCTCGATATTGCGGTGAATGACGTCCAGCAGGGCGGGAATTTTCTGTATCTCATCAACAACAACCCATTCAAGCGATCGATTGCTTGCTTTTGCATCGAGCTCCCGTTCGATCTCCATGGGGTTTTGTTGAAGCCTGGCTTCAGTATTCAGGTCTAATAGGTCGAACCAGACAGCCTGTGTCGATGGAAAAAGGGCTTTAAGTAAGGTAGATTTGCCAGTACCACGGGCTCCAAACAGAAAAA
The DNA here is from genome assembly GCA_023250715.1 of Pseudobdellovibrionaceae bacterium. GTDB lineage: Bacteria > Bdellovibrionota > FAC87 > UBA2466 > UBA2466 > JAHFAF01. The sequence goes on from JAHFAF010000039.1 coordinate 11,026, forward strand.
AGCTTTGTTTATTCGGTAGTTTAACTATTCTATTGATCATACCTTAAAATTGTACGCCAATTTTAAGGCATGGTATATGGGTTACGTTGTCTCTTTGAAAAGGATATCCCAGTCGGTGGCCTGCCCGGAGTCGCGAAGCTCGATGCCTTTTGCGAGGAGCTCCGCTCGGATCTTATCGGACGTGGCGAAGTCCTTCTGCTCTCGCGCGGCTTTTCTCTTTTGAATGGCGGATTGAATTTCATCCACGATGACTCCGCGCTCTTTTGCCACAAGTAATTTCAAGTTAGAAAGAAAAGCAGTGGGCTCTTCCGAGAATAAGTGAAGCACTCCGGAAAGAATCTTCATATCATCAATAAAAATTTGCGCGAGCTTCGTGGGCTTCTTCTTATCCATGAGGCCATTCATGAGCCGAACATACTCAAAGACGATTCCCAAAACCTGAGCGGTATTGAAATCGTCTTCCATCGCCTCTTGCCACTTCTGAGAAAAGCTCGCGGAAAATTCCATCACCTTTTTTCCGTCCGGAGACTCACTCCCCTCTTTCGGGAAGACTTGGCTTCTCGCCAATGTGGAATAAATCCGGTGAAGCCCCGCCTGGCACTCGCGAATATGTTTTTCGGAGAAATCGATAGGGGAGCGATAGTGACCCGACAAAAGTAAGTAGCGCAATGTCTCAGGCCCAAACTTCTGAATGAAATCCCGATTCAAAAAGATATTCCCAACCGACTTAGACATCTTGTCGCTGTCGATGGTCACCATATTGTTGTGCATCCAAACTTTCGCGAATTGCTTGTGGGTTAGCGCCTCGGCCTGTGCGATCTCATTCTCGTGATGCGGGTGAATGAGATCCAGCCCGCCGCCATGAATATCGAAACTCTCCCCTAAGTATTCTGTCGCCATCACCGAGCATTCGATGTGCCAGCCCGGCCGTCCCTTACCCCACGGGCTTTCCCACGCGGGTTCGTCCGCCGCCTTCTGGGGTTTCCACAAGGAAAAATCCAAAGGATCGCGCTTTTTTTCGTCCCTCTCGATCCGTACACCGGAGAGAAGCTCATCGATGTTGCGGCCTGAGAGCTTTCCATAGCCCCTGAAATTTCTGACTGAGAAAAAAACTTCGCCGTCCTCAGCCACGTAAGCCGCCCCGCTTTTTACAAGCCCCTCGATGAACCGAACAATCTGCGGAATGTGCTCCGTCACCTTCGGCGTAACATCCGGAATTCGAATGCCCAGAGCATTCATGTCCTGTCGAAATTCCACGATGTATTTCTCGGAAACCTCGAGCGAGCCCACCTTCTGCTCCCGCGCCTTATTGATAATCTTGTCATCCACATCCGTGTAGTTGCTAACGAAGATAACCTTGTACCCCTTAAATAGAAGAAACCTTCTGACCACATCGAAGAACACATTGGGCCGAGCATTTCCCACATGCGTAAGCCCATAAACAGTAGGGCCGCATACATACATGCGGACTTCTCCCTCTTTCAATGGAATGAGAGGCTCTTTTTGGCGGGTAAGTGTATTGGTGATCTGAATGGACATGGGCAGGTTCTATTATACTAGACGGGTTAAAGCCACTGCCGCGTGACAGGCAATTGCCCTGCCCTCTCCCACAGGACCTAAGCCTTCCATGGTTTTGGCTTTCACACTGACACTGGAAAGTTCGACCTCTAGAAGCTCGGCAATGGTACTGCGAATTGCGTCGCAATAAGCAGCCAGTTTTGGCTCTTCGAGAAGGACAGTGGAATCGAAGTTTTCCACTTTCCATCCCAGGCGCTTCACTTCTTTCATGACTTCTTTTACGAATTCACGACTGGGGCGCTGTTTATTCTCCGCTTTATTATCCGGAAACCAGCGGCCAATATCGCCCAGAGCAAGCGCTCCCAAACAGGCATCCACTAGCGCATGAAGAAGTACGTCTCCATCCGAATGTGCCTGCGTTTTGAAAAAACAGGGGATTTCCACTCCGCCAAGCGGAATGAAGGACCGTTCAAGAGTCGGGATCAGACGATGGATGTCGTATCCGGTTCCGGTGCGCATGCGGGATCCTCTTTTCGCAAAGCCTTTTCGCCTAGGATTCGACGGAGAGTTTCCATTTCGAAATCGTAGGTAAGCTTTATGTTTCGCACATCTCCCTCGAAGGAGCCTACCGGGATACCGTAATATTCGCAAAGGGAGGCATCATCCGTAAAATTCAATTCCGGCTGACCCTTAGTTTTTTCGGTAAGACCGCGAATGACTGCATACTCAAAAACCTGGGGAGTTTGCACGCGATGAACCAAGGACCGGTCCACCGTCTCAATGACTTCACTATTAGCAATTCTTTTCAAGGTGTCCACCACGGGGATGACCGGAACCCACGCGCCATAAGCGCGATCGAGTAAGCACTGCCGCACGCGCTCCAGAAAATCCTTCGGCAGATACGGCCGGCAAGCATCATGAATGAGCACCCGGGTAGGAAGGGGCGTTACCTCTTCAATGGCTTCTAATGCGAGTGTCGAAGAATCCTGACGGCGATCTCCGCCGGCAACTACCCGAATAAGGGTCGTGGATTGTGGAGAAAGATAGGTCTCAATCTGTTCCTGGGCGAGTGCCATATACTGTTTGGGAAAAGCCAAAACGACTTGTCGAAAACAGCCGAGAGAGAGAAGGGACCTCAAAGCATGAATAAAAACGGGAGCGCTGCCTAGCATCTGAAATTGTTTGGGCACAATCTCTTCAAGACTAGGTGATTGCTCCGCCGTGAAACGTTTTCCAATGCCACCCCCTAATAGGATGGCGTCGAGGGTAATCATAAATTAAATCAGGTTCCGAAGATGGCTTCGAGCTCTTTCTCCACATCCGCTTCCTGGATGTTTTGAGCCAAAGAGAGCTCTTTCACCAACAACGTCTTGGCTTGATCGAGGAGCTTGCGCTCTCCGAATGAGAGATCCTTGTCGTGCTTGAGCAAGAACAAGGCTCGCAAAACTTCGGCAATTTCTTGAACCTGTCCCGTGTGGATCTTCTCCATATATTCACGGTAACGACGGTTCCAAGTTTGGTGGTCAATTTCTGAAGGGTCCTTCTTGCGAAGGATGCGATAGACCTCTTCCACTTCATTTTGCTTGATGATGGGACGCAATCTGGTTGCGGAAGTCTCTATCGGAACGAATACCTTCTTTGGAGCTCCATTGTCTTGGATCTCCAAGATATAAAAACGCTGCTTTTTACCCCCGCTAAACTCTCGCTCTTCAATTCCACGAACTACACCCACACCGTGCGAAAGATGAACGGCATTATCACCCACTTTGAATTGATACATATCGCCTACAACCTCAATTAAGCGCGTTTAAGGAAGACCGTTAATACCACAAAAAAGGATCAATTGCATTAGATTCCCGCCTTTTGCTGCCAGGAGACAAAGTTTTTAGTTGGATAAACTGTAATATATTCGACATATTAGCTACCTGTCAAAATTATTTACGATCCGTGTTTGACCCGAAGGTCTTTTGTCCCTTATTCTCCGGCCGGCTGTACTCTATGCCACAAAACGTCACGTTACCGGTTTTGCACTTAGCCTCTCAGTCCCCCCGAAGAAAACAGCTCCTAGAAGCGATTGGAATTGCTTTTAAAGCCCATCTTCCCAAAGGCGTGGAAGAACTCCATCCAGCGGCAGATGAAGTGGATTCCGTGATGATTGCAAACGCCCGCGCAAAGGCTCGCAGCATCTCGATTGAAAGAGCGGAAGATGTGGCCCTCGGCGCCGACACCCTTGTTTGCCTAAACAATGAGGTTCTCGGAAAGCCCAGAGATCCAAAGCATGCCACCGAAATACTCCAAAAACTTTCCGGGAAAACTCAAACGGTAGTGACGGGCCTCTATCTTTACTCGAAAAAATTTGGCGAGCGCTCGTGTCTAGTGAAAAGCGAAGTAACGTTTAAGAGACTTTCCGCTGACGAAATTTCGCAGTACACGCAAACTCGCGAGCCCTACGACAAGGCCGGCGCTTATGCGGTTCAAGGAGTGGGGGCTTTATTCATCGAAAAAATCGAAGGCTCTTACACGAATGTAATGGGCTTACCGATTGAGGCCGTGATGACGGAGCTCTCTGCCCTAACCCATATTCCGATTTTCGAATGGTTTCGCTAGTCACCCAAATTCATAAAGAGCTCGAACGTTACCCGGGCGCTCGTCTTCTGGGCGTCACCAAGGGCCAGCCCCCCAACAGAGTGCGCGAGGTAGTGAACGAGGGTCTCCTTATTCTCGGAAACAACTACGTACAGGAAGGAGAGACCCTAAGAGCAGGTTTGAAAGATCTTTCCTTGGAGTGGCATTTCATCGGCCATATCCAAAGTAGAAAGGCGAAGGACTTAATCGGGTATCACTGTATCGAAAGCCTCGATCGCATCGAGGTGGCCGACGCTCTGAACAAACGCCTTAGCGATCCAATCAACGTGTTAATTCAAATTAATATTGGAGAGGAGCCCCAAAAGTCCGGAGTCTCGCCCGACGGGCTCGAGAGTTTTCTTGGAGAAATGGTGAAATTCCCCCTCTTAAAAGTGAAGGGGCTCATGGCGCTCCCGCCGCTCAGCGAAAACCCTGAGGGAAGGCGCCCCTATTTTAGAAAGATGCGTCAACTCTTTGATCGCACGGGCAAAGCCACCCCCCTCGAGACTCTCTCCATGGGAATGAGCGACGATTATCGCATTGCACTCGACGAAGGGAGCAATTTGATTCGCCTGGGGACTATCCTCTTCGGGGCACGCGTGTGATATATTTTTCGCATGGAAAATCTTTCTGAAAAGCTTTCCCCGGTGGAAATTAAGAACAAAGAATTCACTCGGTCAGTTTGGGGATACAACCCGAAAGAGGTCGTGGAATTCTTAGATACTACGGCGAAAGCGTGGGAGAAAGTTCAGAAGCACGAGAAGGATCTCCTCGAGAAGATTCACTCTCTTCAAGAAGAAATAGTGCGCTGGAAGGGCAGGGAATCGGAAATCGAAAAGATCAAGGAAAGAGCCCATCAAGAAGCTCTGGCGATCCGCGAAGAGGCCACGAAGGAAGCGGCAAAACATTTCGCCGCCGTGGAAGAGCGGGCTAGCTCCATCCGGACAAAAACTGAAGAGTGGCTAGAGAATGTGATTGCACAGGTGAGCGAGACCGAGCGACAGAAAATGAATTTCATGACCGCCTTCAAATCGGCGCTGGATAGTCATTACGCACTTTTGAAAACAGAAGATCAGGAAGTGGAGCCCCTTACCTCGAAGCTCAATCATTTCTTAAAAACGACCCTATCGGAAGACTCTAGGGTCTAGACTTGATCCGGAAATTACCCAGCCCGCGACAGGGCTTTGAATCTCGGTATAGCCACGTTCTTTTCGGCCGGTGATTACCAAGGTACCGGAAGGAAGTTCAACGAGCCGATTCTCCTCAATGGCTTGGGGAGATCGATACACTCGAATTCCGTTTTGATCGTCCACAAGAACTCCAAAATCCGGTGTAAGCCATCGAATTGCGAAAATGAGAAGGGCGATTGAGAACAATGCGCCTGGAACAATCGCAACCTGCCTAGCCGCTCGCAGTGATCTCGAGCCCGTAGTCCACCTTAGAATTCCAGCTGCCGCGAGCCCCCAAAAACCCAGTGTAAAAAGCACCCAAGCCAGATTCTCGGGCAGGGCTAGACTGAGACCGAAAAACCAATCCTCGGCGGGGCTATCACGTAAACCCAGCTCTCGTTGAATTCCGGCCACCGTCGCTAGAGTGGATCGAATTCTAAAGGGAGAAAAGTAACTCTGCGTACTTTGAAGTAGATGATAAACGGCTGGACCAGGCTGCTTAAGCTCCCAATACACGAGCCCCAGATTAAAATGCACCTCGGGCGATCGAGCGCCGTCGACTTCGACCAGTCGGGAGACCTCCGTGAGAAAAGGCTCGGCTCCCTTAATGTTGTTGGCTTTGAGCGCCTCCACTCCCCTCTGCCAAGACTCCTCCACCGGATCGGCGCTCGAAAGAGTGCCCACCGCGCTGAAAAAGATCAGAGCGAGCGTCGCCCATCGCCCCAGATTCAGCTGGGACACAGGTGCTCTCCTGTCATTGCGAGGACGAAGTCCGAAGCAATCTCATCGGACAAAGCTGGGACTACAAACGCTCGCAACGACGGCTAATTTTGCAATTTAGTAACGGACTGCGAATTTCTCTTCCAAAACTCGGATGAGTAACTGCAATTCCTTCAACCGATCTTCAGACTCCTTGTTTCGCTTTTCGAGCAATCGAATGCGCTCATCTTTTTCTTTGAGCGCATGCTCGAACGCGTCACTCACCATACGAACGGATTCCATCCCCGGTGTGGTCTCGGCTCTTTCCACCAAGCGGGGAGTGGGCTTAGGCCTACTCTCCATCTTGATAACAGGCGGGGCGCTTTCGATCCTATTGTCGTCGAACAGGATGAGGTAACGCCCTTTCTCGAGTCGATACTGGATGCGGTTACTTTTGATTTTCCTTCGGATGGTGCTGAGACTGACTCCGCTTTTCACGGAGTACTCGGTCAAAGGAAGCCACAGTCCGTCACTCTCATTGCACGTCTCGGAAACGTGCTGGGACATGAGAGGCTCCTTTTCTATTAATTATAAGCTAAAATAAGGGAAGTACCATGTGGTTTTCCCTCCTCAAATTAATCGCACTCTCGGCGATCATCCTACTGCTAGGGCAGGTAAGAGTAGGCTCCGCCACGGTGGGTGAACATTATTTCAGAGCGGTGAGTCATGTCCTGGAAACGGGAGGGAAAGAGTTTAAGGAATCAAAAATTTACGCGAATCTAGCCAATCTATCGGTCGTGAAAAACTGGCTATATAACGTCTATCCCCCAGCCGTGATCAAAGCTCCCGCGCTCCCCGCCGAAGAGAACGAAAAAGATGACCCAACCGATAGCGATCGGGAATCCGTTTTGAAGCTGTTGGATTGATCCAAAGGAGCATCGCATGGCCCAAGAAAAGTTCGTCGAGCGCCGGCGTGAGAACCGGCTACCCTATGATGAAAAGATGATCTTTTCCGATGGGGAACACTCCCTCACCGGATATGCGGTGAACATCAGTCGCGGCGGAATGTTTATGAAGACGTTGGATCCTTTGCCCATCGATACGATCGGCTACCTCGCCTTCATGTTGATTAATCACAATCAAAGCTTTTGCATGAAAGCAAAAATCGCTCATATGGTCTTCGATCGTCAGCGTTGCGAGGTGGAATGCGGTATCGGAATTCAGCTCATGGATCTGACGGAAGCTCAAAAATCTATCTTAAATCTCCATATCCTCAACGAGCAGAAGAACTATCTCGAGCTAAAGAAAATCTTAGCGCCCTCCAAGCCGGATTCGGCTCAGCTCGCAGTAGCCCTTAAAAAAATGCCCACTCTCGCGAAACTCGACCTTTTGGCTTTAAGATACAGAGTGAATCGGATCTGCACACTATTCGAGCCAACGCCTCAGATAATCGACGAAGACGCTGCTTAAAATGGTTACTTACCTAATATTTTTTTTGATGCACCAGATTCCTCTCTTTGCGGAGGAAGAAGTAGAGCGCGTTTTTCACTGCTCCATTAAGGAGAACTACGAAAACTGCGCCAAGCTACCCCACTGTTACCGAAGTACATACAAAGCCCATTCCAAGACTCGCGAAGGGTGCAAAGTCAAAGCGTACGCCTACTGCCGAGAGTTTTGCGAAGTCCCACCAAAAAGAGGGCAGGCGTCCAAAAAAGACCCGCGAGGGAAATGCAAATGTGGAGATACGGTTTACGAAGACTAGCCTAGCTTGCGATCCCTATCCCGCCGAAGACGATCTTCATTCAAGCCTTTCCAAAAGGCATTCACACCGTCGAGCATGTCACGCCCCGACTGGATGAATTTGTCTTCGTTCAAATCCATCGCGAAGTATTCTTCTTCGAGCTCGTCCCAGGTATGAGCGGCATGCTGGTCCTCCACGCGATCATGCCAGGTAAAGAATGCCAAGGGCAATTGAGGCACTTCACGCTTCTTAAATTTTTCGAGCCCCGAAACTAGCTCCTTCCAAAAACCCGCCGCAGCCCAGTTCTCCACGGAAAAGCTTGCACCTAGGCCCACGTGCGGATCGTCTGAGCCGTAGAGGCGGGAAAGCTCATCGCAGAAGAAGAGGGTGCTTTTCGTCCCATGCCTTCTCTTGCCAACATCAGAAAACGTAAGTCCCACATGAGAGTTCATCCGAAGGAGCCATTCAAAATGCGCGGCAGCGAAACGGAAAGTCCCGCCGTCCACTGTCCCTTCCGTACAAACCAAATCTGGCTCGATATCGCTTCCTGCTTCGACGCGTCTTGGGTTTGGATTGCGAAAGACGACCCCCAGCTCATTCAACAAGATCTCTTTCGACGAGTGCATGGCCTCAAGAGTCGGAGCATTGATTGCTTTTTTTAACTGCGCTTCGATGAAGAGATTGGAGAAAACGCTGAACTGCACAAGAAAATGGCGGATGTCTTCCCGGTCCACATTTCCGTCCTTGAACCAACGTGTGAATTGATTATTCACGATTACGTCATGGGGAAGAATCTCCTTGTTGATTCTTTCCAACAAACGGAAGTAAGCGTCTACTTTCTTGCCGGAAATATCACCTCGTTCCACTCTCTCAGTGGTCTCTTCGGATAATTTTTTTCTATTCACTACCATCCTATACTCCCGATGTTTTCTTGCCCGAGGGGCGGAACTGTGACTTAAGTCCCTGCCAACAGGCCAAGTAATCCTTTTGTAATAGAGGAGAACTTACGGCAAAAGCCGTGGGGCGAAATACTTTCGAGCTCTCGAACATAAATGCCAAGGTCTCCCCTAGATATTGCGGCTTTAGGTCCGCTTTCGACGCCGCCGTGAAAGTCTCGGCGTCCGGCCCGTGGGCAGTCATGGCATTATGCAGACTCCCCCCCCCAGGAATAAAGCCACCACCGGTTTTCGCGTCGTAGGTCCCGTGAACGAGACCCATGTACTCGCTCATGACATTTCTGTGAAAGTAGGGGGGCCGAAAAGTGTGCTCCGCGACCATCCATCTGGGGGGAAAGATTACAAAATCGATATTCGCCACACCCACAGCGTCCGTCGGGGAGGTGAGCACGGTAAAAATAGAAGGATCGGGGTGATCGAAGCTCACCGTATTTACCGTTTGGAAACGTGTCAGGTCATACTTGTAGGGCGCATAGTTTCCATGCCACGCAACTACATCTAAAGGAGAGTGATCAAGAGGGGCCGCCCACATCCCTCCTTCAAATTTTGCATAGATCTTGAAATCTCCCGCCTTATCTTCGTACCTTGCGACCGGTGTCTCGAAATCTCTTGGATTCGCAAGCCCATTCGAGCCAATAGGGCCAAGGCCGGGGAGCCGAAACGGCTGCCCGTAATTTTCGCAAACATATCCCCGAGCCACCCCATCCTTAGGATTCACCTGAAACTTCATCCCACGCGGAATGACAGCAATTTCCTTTGGAGCGACGTGCAACTCACCTAGCTC
>JAHFAF010000040.1 GCA_023250715.1 Pseudobdellovibrionaceae bacterium
GGATTCACTCTCGCCCAGACACCTACACCGATGGGGATTTCGGGACTCACCTGCCGCCACCGCTCAATCAGAGCTTCCATGAGCCACACTCCCTCGATTTCATCCCCATGAACACCACCCAGGAGGAGAACCCAAGGAAATTGAAGGCTCTCAAAAAGATTTGAAGTGGCAGGAGATCTTAGGGGGGAGTGAAGGCGAAGCTCAAGGGCTTTTCCACTTGCAGACATCCCAAGGCTCCATTCCTTGCACGCCATGGGCAGAAACCTACCATTCTGGTCCTGGAATTGCTCTAGCTAAACTAAGGGGGTGTTTCCCGTTTAGGAAACACCCCCGAGAGTAGTAAATCTAACTTCAAGGCAGGTAGCCGGACGTACAGGTCCAGGCCAGTACGCCGCAACTGTGACCGCGAAGCGAGCACTCATAGAGTGACTGGCTCTGCGCAATCGACAACGACGTACTCCAACTCCAGCCAAGAGTACCGTTTGTGGCGCGCGCAAGGGAAGCGCATCCGTTTCTTACCCACACCTTCACGTTACAGTCGTATGCTCCGCAACGATAGAGCGCCGCTTGCTCGGCATCTTCTAAACGATATGTATTGAATTGATAACCTACACGCCCTGTACTTTCCGAATAGGCGATGGCCGCATAAAGGTCAGCATAGGCATTTGCGATCGGAGCCACCAAGGCCACGAACGCAATAAAGATAACAGATGAACGTTTGAACATAATCCCCTCCCCTAATGTGAACAAACACCAAACCCATTTGGCGTCGGTTTTCTTGAGCGTCTTTGGTAGCACAGGGCAAGCTACAGGGGAACGGCCAAATTCTTTTCTGGAGGATCTTCGTAATCAATTAGAAATGCCGCGGAGTTCTGTAAGTCTTCACGGCGTTTATCATAGCGCTGGATCATGAGCGGAGTGGACCATCCGGCCAGGTGCTGGACTGAACGGTGAGTAGCTTTTCTGTCTAGCGCGTTGGAAATGCAAGTCGCGCGACAGGAATGCGGAGAAATATTTTTCAATACTCCAGCCTTCCTCGCATATCTCAACACAATATAGGAAATGGCATTGGGATTTAGCTTCTTCAAAAGCACTCCCCCGCGGGGGTTTTTCGTCGGGAGAAAGAGGGGCTCCTCTTTCGCAGTCTTATCGCGCCTACAGGCGAAGAAATAGTGTTCGAGACTCTCCTTCACGGCACGGCTGATGGGAAGAATGCGTATCCGGTGCCCCTTCCCCCGCACTTTAATAACGGCAATTCCACGCTCCTCATCCAAATCACCCACCTTAAGATCAATAAGCTCGCCCTTTCTAAGGCCCAAGTACAAGAGCGTGTGAAGAATGGCGGAGTGAAGAGCCCCGGCGCGGGCATTTCTCTTCGGAAGGACCAGAATCTTCCGCACCTCTTCGTCGGAAAGCCCCTTTAAGGCCGACTCTTGATTCTGAGGGTAACCCTTTACGAGCTGGGCGGGGTTATCGTTCAGAACATGGTTCAGCCTCAACCAATTGAGAAAGCTCTTCACCACGGCGAGTTTTCGATTGATGGTGGATTTTTCCATAGGGCGGCCCGTCAATCGTCCCTCCTCCAGATACTTTCGGAACAAGATAATGTGTTCGGGGCGTAGGGCGGTGAGGGTTACGGAGTCTATTTTCCCTTCGAGGAAAAAAAAGAACTGTTTGAGATCCGTTTCATACGCTCGACGCGTATGGTCACTCAGTTGATTCATCAAGAATGGCTGGATCTCTTTTGCCCAAGTCGGAAGAACGATCGGAGAGGGGTCTTGTCTGTATGCATCACCTGGATATCCTTTGCTGGTAAGCCTTTCAGACTGCGTCTCTTTATTTGGCTTATACGCGATTTCTAGAGACGAACCCTTATCTGAAGCCCCAAAACCTTCCAACTCAAAAAGGACCTTCTTCCACTCCCTATTGAAGTGTGTCTTGAGGCCTGCCGATACAAAGTAGGCGAGCCAAAAGAAAGTCTTTGAAACGAAGCGATGAAAGAAACCCACCTGATGATGCATTGCCCCAGCCCCATCACTCCATGAACCGTTTATTGCCGATTCTTATTAGTGATAACTAAAATTATAACTATTAAATAGAACTTTGGAAGTTAGTAGTGGCGGTTAGAAAGAAAATATTTTTATCGGATTCACAACGCGTCAGAGGTTATATTAGCCCCATGGCACCTCGACGCGCGTTCTTGATGGTTTTGTTGGTGGGCCTGTCGTTGGTCGGTTGCGCAACTAAAAGGCCGGAGGAGCCCTTTTATACCCGTATTTACGCCGGTTCTTACGATGAAATTTGGGTGGCGACTCTAAAGGCGCTGAACGATTACCCGCTAAAATTGAGCAACAAAGACGCGGGGAAAATTCAGTCGGAGGTCGTCAACGGTCCCTATAATGACCTGCTTTTTGCGAACCCCGAAGGCATAGAATTGCCCGAGAGATTTCGCTACTCGTTACGCCTGAATTTTGCCCGATTCGTCTCTGAAGAGGATCGGCCCACCGTTCGCGTCCGCGTGGTGAAGGACTTGGAGAGGTTTATCGACTTTTACACAGGCTGGTCCGCTTTTCCTTCCGACGGAATTGAAGAGCGGGTATTACTCTATCGAATCGAGCATCTCTTGAAGATGGATCAGCTGATGGCCAGAGCGATATCCGAAAAAACGGAAAAATAATCTATCCGCCCGTTCCCCCGCCACCACTTTCTCCGTCTTCGTTCGCAGGCGTGGCCAAATCATCGATTTGCTGAAGGAGATTTTCTAGTCCACTTGCGGCCACTTCGCCTTGTTGCGCCGGATCGCCCGATTTAGTTGCTTCATCTATCGGCGGAGGATCAAAAAACACAGTCACAGGCGGTACTGCCGGCGGCGGCTCTATAATAGGCCCAGGATCCTCTCGCGGAGGTGAGGGAGGCGTCTTTTTCACGGTTTGCACTAGCTCTTTACGAAGCTGCTCGTTTTCTACCTTCAGAGCGCTTAAGGTTCCGATTTCTTCCTGCAAAATTTCATACTCAAGAAGCTTTGACTCCAAGTACTTCACCTTTTCCCTGAGCGTCTTCGCATCCGCCGAGGATGCCTTAAATTTTCCGTTTTCATCCTCAAGGGCCGCGAGCTTGGCTTCGAGCTCTTGAATTTTTCCGTCGTCCACCACCATCATCGGCGCAGATGCACTAATTGCGTGAGAATCGGTCGAAACCCCTCCGCCCGCTAACGCATGGGCCTCGCGCGTTCGGCGAACAATCAAAGAAATCAGTGTCAGGACCAGTCCGGTGACGACGAGAATTTGAAACACAAGCAGGTAGGCGTATGAACCCTGAATGAGCCTCAAGAACAATTCCATCTCTTAATTATAACATTTGGTTAGGAGTTTTAGTCTTCCCAGTTCGGCTTCGAGCGCTGGCGCTTTCTCGTCGACTGCACCTTTTTTTGCTCAACGCGTCGTGCCTGGGATGCCCTGCTTTTTTTGGTCGCCACCCTCGGTTTTGGGCGAAAGAAATGGCGCGCGATCTTTTCTTCAAGGCGCTCCCACGCGGCTGCCAAATTTTGCGCCTGCGATCTTCTCTCGGTGGCCTCAGCGACAATCCCTGTCGGCAGGTGGCGGATGCGAACTCCGGTGAGGCGTTTATTCCGGTTCTGCCCGCCCGGACCGCTCCCTTTATAATGCGTGATTTCCACCTCACTGTCGTTGGGTCGGCGCATTTATGTTTCCAGATAATTGAGATCCCGCGAGTGCGTTTCGTGTAGAGAGTAAAGGGCAACGACCGCCAAGAACAACGTCACCCCAAAAACGAGAAGTGCGCTCGCCGAAAGGCCGAATGGTCCCTGAAGTTTCTTGAATCCCAACGTAAGGAGCACCACGGATCCTCTTACAAAATTAGGAACCGTGGTCGTGACGGTCGCGCGAAGATTGGTGCCGAACTGCTCACTGGCCATGGTCACAAAAACCGCCCAATAGCCGGTGGCAAGCCCCAGAAAGAAACAGAAAACATAAAAGTATTGCGAGGAAAAATGACTGGAAAGAAGAAGGCTCAAGACAAGAAGCGTTTCCGCGGCTAAAGCAAACCCCACGACACGCTTACGGCTTCCGATCCATTGGCTTATCGCCCCGGTTGCGAAGTCCCCTAAGGCGACTCCCGCATAGCAGAAAAGAATCCCCCTCCCCGCGGAAACAGGTTCAGTGACTCCTAGAGATTGCATGATCTCAGGCGAGAAGGTAACGAGAATACCGACGACATACCAAATGGGAAGGCCGATAAAAATACAGCAGAGATACCGCCACGTTCGAGAAAAATTAGCAAACAAAAGACCTATGTCCCCTCGACGCACGCCGGTCGTTCGAACCTCAGAGAATAACCCTGACTCAACCAACCTTACGCGCGTAAAAAGAACAAGTAACCCCAACACACCACCTGTGAAATATGCCATCTTCCAGCTCAGGAATTCGGCGACAAGACCGGCAAATACGGCGCCAGAAAGGCCCACCCCGGCCACGATGGCGGTTCCGTACCCACGGATTTCTTTTGGCAGTACTTCGGCAACCAACGTGATCGCAGCTCCAAGCTCTCCCGCAAGTCCGATTCCCGCGATGAATCGTAAGACCGCATACTGATCTATGTTCGTCACCAGCGCGTTCGCGATGTTCGCAAGCGAATAGAGAACAATAGATCCAAAGAGCACGCTCAACCTTCCCCGTTTATCCCCTAGAATCCCCCAAAGAACTCCCCCGAGAAGAAGGCCCGACATCTGCCAATTCAATAGCCGCACGCCAACATTCAAAAGCTCCGCATCCGGAACTCCCAACGATTTCAAGGAAGAGGTTCTAAGAATACTGAATAGAACGAGATCGTAGATATCGACGAAATAACCCAAGGCACCGGCAAGAACCAGGGGAGAGAGGAGCTTCTTTCGCGTGGTCATTTCAAACGAATTTCCGTCACATCGGCTGGAACGGTAAGGCGCGCGGCCGTTGCCTTCTTAATCTCTTCCGTAGTTACGCCAGGCGCTCGCTCTCGCAAGACGAGCCCTTCCGGCGTCACATCGATCACGGCAAGTTCCGTCACGATCTTCTGCACGACACCCACGCCGGTCAAGGGAAGTTGGCATTTGGGCAGAATTTTACTCTGACCGTCTTTGGAAACGTGTTGCATCGCTACGATGAGACGACTCCCCGAAGCCACGAGATCCATCGCCCCGCCCATTCCTTTCACCATCTTCCCGGGAATAATCCAGTTCGCAATACTTCCCTTCTCATCCACCTCCATCGCGCCCATTACAGTAAGATCCACATGCCCCCCGCGAATCATGGCAAAGGAATCAGCGCTGGAAAAGAAGGATGAGCCGGGAAGAGTCGTTACCGTCTCCTTGCCCGCATTAATGAGGTCCGGATCGACCTCTTTTTCCGTTGGGTAAGGCCCGACGCCGAGAAGTCCATTCTCACTTTGGAGAATGACTTGAATTCCTTTCGGAACGTAGTTCGCGACAAGGGTCGGAATCCCAATTCCTAGATTTACGTAGTCCCCGTCTTTCAATTCGAGTGCAATCCGCTGAGCGATCTGTTCGCGTGTAAGTGCCATCAGTTTATCCCTGCCTCGTCATGCGCCTTTCGATGCGCTTTTGATAACTCGGTCCTTGAAAAATCTTTTTGATATAAATTCCAGGCGTATGGATCTCATTCGGGTGCAATTCCCCGGCTGGTACTAATTGCTCCACTTCGGCCACGGTGTGATAGCTTGCGGTCGCCGCCATGGGGTTAAAGTTTCTCGCCGTTCCCCGGTAGACGAGATTTCCCAACGTGTCCCCCTTCCAAGCTTTTACGAAGGAAAAATCAGCGAAAAAGGAATGCTCGAGAACGTAGTTCCGGCCGTTAATCACCCGCGTCTCTTTCCCTTCCGCGATCTGAGTGCCGTACCCGGTGGCGGTAAAAAAGGCAGGAATCCCCGCACCCCCGGCTCGCAATTTTTCCGCAAGCGTTCCTTGCGGCGTCAGCTCCAGCTCGAGCTCCCCACTGAGAACGAGCTGCTCAAATAGTTTATTTTCCCCCACGTAACTAGAGATCATTTTTTTGACCTGGCGCTTTTGAAGCATCAGCCCAATTCCAAACTCATCCACGCCGGCATTGTTGGATATGCAGGTCAAATTCATCACCCCTTTTTCCACTAATGCCGCAATGCAGCTTTCCGGGATACCGCATAAACCAAAACCGCCGATGGCGAGAGTGGCACCGTCGAACACGTCTGCCACTGCTTCGGTCGCATTTTTCACTAATTTATTCATAGAATTCCTTCATATTGAAACCACCGTGGAGGCCGCATAATAATCACAAAAAGGGCGTCCGAAAACCCCTGTTTACTGTCCGGGCTCACCTCGATAATTCGACGCGTTACACGTCCTCATCTTTGCCGCTAACCCCCTCAATCTTTCTTGGTTTTTTGCCGTTAAGTAAGGTGGATTCCCTTAAGTCCGTTCACCATGCAAGTCGTCGCCTCACAAAATGAAAATTTAATGCTCTTCAAAGCGCTGAGCTACGTGCGGACGCACTGGTGGATTCTGCTATTGGAAGCGATCGCTATTTTTTCCATCTCGCTCACAAAGTTTTTCACGGCAATGCCTGTTTACGAGTCCTTCACGACTGTTCTGATTGATCCCTCTAGAAAAAACCTAGCCCAAGCGGTCGTCCCCTTATCCGGATTTCGAGATACGGGCTCCAAACGCCAAAACGTCGCTTTCCTTTTGACGAGCGAAGAAGCGATGGAACGATTCAGAACTGTGCTTACCGACTATTTCAATTCCGAGGGCAGACCCACCCACCTTCGCTCCCTATTTCCCAAAGGAACGGTGATAGAGAAAAATTCTCTGGCTAGTAAGATCCAACTTACGTGGGACAAAAATAGCGACATCTACAACATCAAGTGCCTCGCGAACTCCGCAGACGCCGCATATGACCTTTGCTATTGCTTCATGACAGCAATTCAAAGCTTCTATCCCGACGTGGGAAATAGAGGCTCTTTGATGAAACGAGATTTTATTTCCCGCCAAATCAATAGCTATTCGCGACAAATTCAAGAAGCCATCGAAAACCTCGCTGAATTCCAAAGACGATCCGCCGATTTTATCGAATATATTATGAAGGATCTCGATGATTCGGGTTACCGACGTCTCAGGGAAGAATTGAATGATTTAAAAAAGAAGAACGACGCCAATCGAGCGATACGAAAGCTCCTTCTGAGCTCTCCGGCTGCAAAGAAGGGCGAGCTCATGGCGCGGACCAGTTCCATCGAGGCTTTGACCTCGCAGATCTCGGAACTGAAATACCAACTCGAACTAACTTATGCCACGAAGACCCCTGATAGGCAGTCCCGAATCAAAAATATCGAATTGGAAATTTCCCGGATTTCCTCTCAGCTGGGGAAACTAAATGAAGAGGAAGTTCAAGCGTTCGTGAAAAGCCCCATTGCCGCAAGTGATCGCAATACGAAGCTGGGGCAACTGGAACTCGAATTCAAATCGAACCTGGTCTCAATTAATGCGATCGAACGCCAGATCGTGGATATGCGCGCGAAGGAAACTAGATTTCAACCCGAGAAAATAGAATACGAGCGCCTCCAAAGCGACCTGAATCAAAGGCGGAATCTTTTGACGACGCTCTTATCGCGCGAACAGGAGACGGAACTGGAAATCGCAGCCGGTGGAGCCGAGATCTACAAACTAAATAGCCCCTCGCGACCGAACCATCGAGTTTCCCCACAACTCACGAAATTCATTTTCGCCGGCGCTTCGATTTCTTTTTTCCTTTGGGCGGCCACAATCGGCCTCCTCGTAATTCTTTTCCCCCGTTTGGATAGTGAGGTGGAAGTACAACGCCTAAACTTGCCGATTCTAGGGAAAGTTCCCGCTCTACCCCTCAATGCCAATCAGGGATTTGATGATTTGCCGGCAGCGGGGTTTGAATACCTTCGCATTATGAATTACCGCATCCTTCGCGAGACGAAGGATATGAAGTGTCCCGTAGTAGTGATTAGCTCCGCTAATTCCCGAGAGGGAAAGAGCACTCTCATTCAATTACTCTCTCTTGCTTCCCAAGCGCCGGACAGAAAGACTCTGCTAATAGACGGTGATATCCTGACAAGCCATCCCAATCGATTTTTCAATTTGGAAGAGGACGCATCGCCTGGTCTAAAATCCATATTGGATGGAACAGCAAAAGCGACGGCCCAAGGCCTTATTACGAAAACGATTCATGAAGGGATCTATCTCCTCCCTCGCGGGGGAAGAATGGAGCCCTCCGCCGCACCGAACTTTTTGGAACCGCTAAAGCCTCATTTCGAGGCCTGGAAGAGGGAATTCAATTTGATTTTGATCGATACGCCTCCCATTTTTGCCGCAAATCTTCCTCACCAGTGGACGAGCCTCGCCGACTTAATCGTACTGGTGACTCGTATCTTCGTCACTCGCCCGAAGGACATTTTGGAAGCGCTTCAAACCTGTAAGGTCTTCTCCAAGGCTCCGATCGGAATTGCCTTGAATGGCATCAGCCTGACCGGTGCGGCGAAGCGCTCGTCCAACTACTACTTCTCCAGACGCAAGGCCCGCACGACCAAACTTGCCGCCTAGACTTATTTAACGCCCCTGGTATGTTACGATGGCATGATGAGGTGCACTTTTTTGTCTATATTTTTGAGTATGTCGCTTCAAGCAGCGCCGGTGCCCTCGCTCACGGAAAGGATCGAGTCCGCGGCGGCTCGTTGGTCACTGGACCCGAGATTTGTCGAAGCGATCGTGCATGTGGAATCAAATTTCAAGCCGAAGGCGACCTCTCCCAAGGGAGCGATGGGATTGATGCAAGTGATGCCCCAAACCGCCGATGCGAGCGGGATTCATAATCCTTACAATCCGCTCGATAACCTCATGGGCGCTTGTCAGTACCTTCGTATTCTAATGAATCGCTACCAGCACCGCTTGCCCCTAGTCCTTGCGGCCTACAACGCCGGCCCTGCCAACGTGGAAAAGTACAGAGGAATACCTCCGTTTCCCGAGACTAGGGCGTACGTTCGCTCTGTTTTGAAATACTATAAGGAATTACGATCTCGAAATTAGCTAGAGGTTTGGTTCGGCGACTCTTTCGAGCTCTTCCGTGATGTGAATGGCTTGATACGCCGGAGAATCCCCTTCCGGGAAAATCTCTCGGTGACTGGCGGCACAATACGCCTGCAGCTCCGCGAAAATCGGCTTTCGAATCGGGAAGTCCGCATTATGCAAAATTACCTGCTTCGCCAAGCGATTTTTCAGATTGATCACAATCGGAGCTTTCAGGTTCGCCGTCATTTTCGTGGGATCGGTGGGAATCGTAACGATGGAAAAAATCTTCGTGTGGGTGAGGTCCTTCAACTCCAGAATTTTCTTATCCTCCTCCATCAGCTCTACCTTATAATTGCGCTCGAATATTTGCGGTTCAAGTAGGGGAAAGGCGACACTGCCCTTCTTCAGCGCCTGGAGCCATAGAAAAAGAGACTCATCCACTCTCTCGACGAGGACGTACTGATTGATTTTCGAAAAACCGAGCATCCCCTCGGGAAAAGTGATGATGTCATTCTCGGCCACTGCAATGCTGCCAAAGCGGGTGGTCTCGACCATCATGGTTTATCTCTCCGAATCAATAATATGAATCAAATTAGAATGGATAGAGCTTAACTTAATGTTAACTGGCGCGTAGGAGCTTCGCAACCTTTTTAACCTGCTCCGGTTGAGAATCGGCGGCAGCCTTATTTTGCTCTTGAATGGCGAGGTAGACTTCTTCGCGGTGAATCTTAGTATCGCGCGGCGCTTCAATGCCCAGACGGACCTGGCGGCCCTTTATCTGAACGACGACGATTTTAATATCGTCATCGATTGCGATGCTTTCTCCAAGCTTTCGTGTCAGTACAAGCATAAGGGAGTCAGTGACTACATAAATTCATCGGCCAAATGCAGGCTCCCCTTGAGAAGATTCTGCGTTTTTCCACAAAATCCTTAACGCCCCGCCCCTCCCAAGAGGTGTGGCTTTACTTTTCGGTCAAAAAGCCGGGAAATTTCCCAAAAGTAAAGCCACACCTTTTGGGAGTTACTTGTAGAGAATGTCGGAAGGGTTTTCGGTGAGAAGTTTTTGGCTGGTTTGAAGCGATGCTCTTAAGACTGTTTGGTCCCGAGCAAGCTCGGAGAATACCTTGATAGCATCGGCGTCCTCGATCTTGGAAATGGCGTCTTTACTGTCAATTGTCGCGTTCGCTGTGTCCTCTAGTGCACGATCGAGCTGATTCATCCGAGCCGCGAGATCCGAGCGGGCGAGGGAAATCTGGTCGTTGGCTTTCGAAAAAGACTCGAGCGTGTTCTGTACGAGCAGCGGATCGTCCATCCTTAGCCCTTGTTGAAGATCCTTAAATAGCGTCAGAATATCGACTCCATCTGCTGTGCCCTTCCCCTGAATGTAGCGCTCAGCGGAAATATTGAGAGGGACAGTCAAACCACGTGCGATCTCAATCTCGAAACTGTTCGAGTCGCCTAAGTAATTTCCTTCTCGATCGAAGGCGGCTCCCTGCGATTTCAAACCCGCAAAGAGTGTCCGATTCCCATAGCGGGTATTGAGCGTTTGAACAGCAGCATCGAAAATTCCCTGCAATTCGGTTTGCGAATGTTTTCGAGTTGCGGCCCCTCTATCATCGGTTCCAGCTGACCCGACGGCTATCTCCTGAGCCTTCTGAACACATTCCTGCATTTGGCTCAGTACCATTTCGGTCGTATTGAGGACATTGGTCGCAAGACTCGTGTTTTTTGCGATTGCCTCTCGGATAGAGAGATCATCTTTCAGACTTGCGGCCTGAACCCATCCGGAAGGGTTTTGTGACGGACGAACAATCTCCTTCATCGTGCTAGCTTTTTCCGAGGACACAATTTCCTTCTCACGCGCACTCGCAACGTGGGATTGAGCATTCGAAAAAATCTGACCCGTTGATATTCGACTCGCGCTCACGATTCACCTATTTGAGGCTCAAAATTGTTTGAAAGAGTTCGTCACCGACCTTCATCGCCTTGGCCGAGGCATTGAACACCGCTTGAAACTGCATCATGTTCATCGCTTCTTCCTCAAGCGATACGCCACTGATTGATTGGCGATAATTATCGAGCTGACTCATCACCGCTTCGTGGTGATTCAGCATTTGTTCCTCCGCATGCGCTTCCACGGCGACTTTTCCAACCATGGCATTCAAGGAGTCATTTAAAGTCTGGGAGGGAATCTCGCCTTCCGTTTCTGCTCCGCCACCACCTACAGTGCTCGCTAGCGGCAAAATCCTTTCACTCTGCACTTCCGCCATTTTCAACGCCACTCGATTATCTCCGCCGGCCGTGGCATCATACCCCACCGCTACCGCATCGTGACTGCTCCTAACCGCGTCACTTAAATCGATGAAGTGTGAGGCATCCTTGATCTCGGAAATGTCCTTAAAGAGCCCGCGACCGGAAAGGCCGTCGTTGCCCTGCCCTTCTTTGTGAATATCGTTCACCGATCTTACAAGCTCATAAGCCGCGCGATCCAGCTGCGCCAGAGCCGGGTTGACGACGTTATCCCGAACATGAAGCAAGCCACCCAGCTCCCCGTCCTTCAAAGCATGTGTTACGGTGCGATTTCCGGAGGGCTCCTTAATCTGAACATCCACAGATCCGGATGACTTTGATCCGCGCGCGCTCGTGCGGGCGACCAGAAGCTCTCGCGCGTCGTTGCCCTGAACGATAATTCCTAGGCCTCCGGCCGAGATATTCACGTTTCCGTGATCGTCGGATGAAGTTTCAAACCCAAGCTTTTGCGAAAGTTCGCGTTGAATTTGATCGCGCCGATCATAGAGCTCATTTGGGCTTTCCCCCGCCGCTTGTTGCTCGAAGATTCTTGCGTTTAGGGAAGCAAGTTCTTTGGTCTGAGAATTAATCTCCTCCACGGCAAAACCCAGCTGGGAGTCAATATCCAGCTTCAGGGCGTTCAACGAATCGTTGATTTTTCTAAAACCTTCGGCCGTATTAGTGGCGGAGACAGCAACACTTGCGCGCATGGCGGGCGTCTCGGGATTCGCCGAGAGCTCGCGAACGTCATTGAAAAACTTATTAACTAGATCTCCCACACGGAAGCCCTCGTTACTGATGATGCCTTCTACCCTCTGCAATCCTAAGTGACGCGCTCGTGCGGACCCTAAGCCTCTGGACTCATCAATAATCTGGTGATGGACAAAGACATCGTGCGTTCGAACGACGTCCTTTATCTCCACCCCGCCGCCAACGCGCATGCCGTTCGATAGGCTCTGCTCGTGCGCCTGAAAGACTGGCCGCTGCCGGGAGTATCCGGGTGTATTTGTATTAGCGATATTGTTCGAAGTGGTTTGCAGAGCTTGACGATTTGCAGCGAGGGCTTGGCGGCCAATTTCAAGAATATCGTTGATCGCCATTAGATACTTGCCTCCACCATTTTCCCCGAGCCTGAGCCATCCACTTTCTTTCCAGTAGGCGAGTACGTCGGATTTTCCCCAAAAATTCTCTTCAGGTTATCGACGATTAAATTCAGGTTTTTCAAAGAATGGCGGATAAAGTCTTGGTTGGACTTGCATGATACTTCTATTTTTTCCCACTCCGGTTGCCAACGTTCCTTCCAGTTTTCCGGAATTGTCCCTAATTCCTTCGCAAGCTGGGAAAATTCCTTCCGGCGAAGTGTGAGCTGTCGGCCCAAATCCTCTTTTTTGAAGTTCGTCTGGACGATGATTTCGGTCTTTAGCTCGATGAGCGCGGTCCTTTCTTCGTGGAGGCACTCTTGAAGCTCCTTAACCAAGCGAAGACACTCCTCGCCCAAAAGGGTAAGTTTTTGCATTGCAAGCGTCATAGGATCTGTCTTTGCGAGGAACCGGGCAGACGCCGGTCGGACGAAGCAATCTCATGGATTTCGCTTCGCTCGTAGTTTCTAAAGATTGTTCTTTCCGAAATCGGATCCGAGATGTTCGTCGAGAATTTTTTCCGCAAGTTTGTCGGCCGCCACCTGGTAGGTGCCGTTGGCGATGGCCTTCTTAAGTGCCGCAATTTTATCCGCCCGGTTTTCTGGGGCCCCCTTCGCGATCTCCTCGGCCTTTTTCATCAAACGCGCGTTTTCGGAGATTTCCACAGAGCCTGAGTCCTTCGCCGTCGATTGAATTGCGTTACTGCGAGTTTCCCCTTTAGAATTTGTCTTTTGGGCCTCTTTCGTAGAGTCCACTAATGCCGGATTTGGGGAAGGATTATGGGTGACCTTCATGGTCGCTCCTGGATAGGGGGGTTAAGTTAAGTTTATCATCTAGCCGATTGTATCCGCAATAAATGCTCGTAAATGACTTTCGACAGGCCTATCTGCTCGCTCTCTGCTACGCGTTGAGAATATTCCATATCTAGCATTCCTTGGAAAACTCTTTCCGCATGGCTCTCTGGAATTAAGCCCCCATCTTTGTGCACCGTTTTTCGCATGGCACTCACGAGCTCATGTGTAAACATCGCCTCGAACTGACGAGAGACATCGCGCAATGCCTTATTCTCCACCTGTGCTTCGGCCTGAAGGGGCATTCCCGTCTCAATTTTCATTGTAGCTCCACTTCCGCGGTGAGCGCACCCGACGCTTTTAGAGCCTGAATCAAAGTCACAAGATCGTCCGCCGTTGCACCCATTTCGTTTAGACTCGAAGCAACTTCTGCGATGCTCGGGCCCGGCTGCAGCGCAATGACCGCTTTGTTTTTCGTGGTCGCTTGAGAACCAGCGTCTTCCGCCCCTGCCTTGGCCGGCGTTGCCTCTTTCACTTCAATCTTTAGATTTCCCTGCGCAAGAACGACGGGAGCAATATGCACATTTTCACCCAAAACCACAGTTCCTGTACGCTGGTTCAAGACAATCTTTGCTTTTCTATCCGCTTCGACTTCCACTCCTTCAATGCGGGCGACCAGATCTACTGGAGTCCCTTCGAAGCTATAGGGAATGATCACGTCGATCGTGGCCGCGTCGCTGGGTGTGGCAAATTTTCCTCCGAGCTCATCGTTGATTCGCGCGCTCACGCGGGCCGCGGTCGTGAAGTCGGGCTGGTGAAGTTGATAGCGGATCTCTTTTTGAGCGGCAAAATCGAGCGAGACCTCTTTTTCCAAGATTCCACCTTGAGGCACCATCGCGGTGACTACCGTTTGCCCTCCTACTTTATTGGAATTGTCGCTTCGTTTTTGCGTGACGATCTTACCTTGCGCCATCGCGTATACGATTCCGTCTGGGCCTCGTAATGCTGTGGCCAACAGATTTCCGCCATTTAGCGATGTCGCGCTGCCAATCGACGATACGGTGACATCCAAGTGCGAGCCATTCTTGATGAACGGAGGAAGGGTAGCCGAAACGACCACCGCTGCGACATTTTTCGTCTCACTTTTTTGATTTTTGAAATCAATACCCATACCCTTCAATGCGAACGTTAAAGAGTTTTCCGTGAGCTCGGAGGATTTATCGCCCGTTCCGGCAAGCCCGATCACGATCCCATAACCGAGTAGCTGATTGTCCCTGGCACCCCGCAAACTCGCAATGTCTTTGAGTCTCGCAGCTTCGGCACCGCCGAATGAAAGGGAAAGGATGAGCAGACTTAGACTTTTCATGGATTTGCTCCCTGAATGGCTTTCTCCGTCTTTTCCACGATTTTGCGATCCACAGCTTCAGTAGGCTTGAACTCACCCGGTACAACCGCCGTCGTGAGATTTAAGTTCAAAATGGTGTCGGACTGAATGGTGTCATCCTGCGCAATGTCTTTTTCTCGAACGTTCCCGGCTAACTCGACGCGTGTTTGCACGGTGCCAAGTCGAACTACTTGACGTGCTACAACTGTAAAGACCCCTCTCGGTAAAATTTCCGTAATTGCCGCATCGAGGTAATCGGCCTCTGGCTCCTTGGTCCGGGGGTCCGCATTTCCCAAAGCCTTCGTTTCTAATGCTGCTTGTGCAAGGGATTCCTTGGAGGAGCCGAACGTCTTTTGTGGCTCGATCAGGCGAGCAAGCTTGCCCTTGAGCGATTCATTGATCTTGATTTTGATGATGTCACCCAAGATTCTCGTAGGAACTACGGAGTAGAGATCATTCCAACGAGAATCTTCGGTCCAGAGCGAGCCTGGCTCACGGCGAACTTCCCTGAGTTTTGGTTTCGGCGGAGGTTCATTTACAACTACCTTTTCCTCTTCCTTGCTCATACTTGAGCATCCCACGGCTAAAATGGCGAGTAGCAAGAATGAAAATACTTTCATCGCAGCTTAACCTCCCCGGGAGCTGTGACCCGGGCTAAGAATATTTTTTTCGAGGAAGGATTTTCCACCCTGACCCAGTGATTGGTATTCCCGCCCTCAAGCGCCTTCACCTTTGCGACAATCCGAAGCCCTCCCGCCTGATGGACAAGATCGACGGCCTGCCCGGGCTGAATCAAAAGTGCGGGTTGAGAGTTATTTGCACCGAGCACCACTCCCGCCCTAAGTGTGCCATGCGCTCTTAACGCCGGCGTGATTTCCCCTTGGATGAAATAGCCGGTGGTTAGGTAAGGACTGAGCTCTCTCACTTCAAAAGAGGTGTTCGTAGAATCTAGTGCGTCCCCGTGCCGAACAATCGTACGTGCCACCCACACAGGCGCAAAAGCTCGAACATGTGCGGAGCCAAATACTTTTCTCGGAAACCCTCGTTCCTTCCATCGCGCTTCGAAAGACACGTTTCCCACTCCCGGATGAGGGGATAAGAGGTTGACCTGAGCGGTCGAGGGAATGTTCACCCTGCTCTGAACATCCTCCACCTGAATCTTCGTATTTTTCGGGAGCTCTTCCATGACCGCTTTTTTGAGCTTTTCAGTGAGATCGGGAGAATGCCCCAGGGCAAGGCGAGGAATACAGGTAAGAACGAGAAACAAGACTAGATATTTCATTTTATGTTCACCGTATGCTGTAGCATCTGATCGACGGTTTGAATGACTTTGGAATTCATTTCAAACGCCCGCTGTGCGGAAATCATGTCCGTCATCTCTCTCACAATTTCTACATTCGATGACTCCACATGCCTGTGTAGCAAAGACCCCGAAAGATTTTCGCCCGGAGCCACTACGTTAGGAGCCCCACTAGCATCCGTTGCGGAGTAGAGATTCTTTCCGATAGCCTTCAGCCCCCCGTTATTGACGAAAGTAGCAATTTGAATCTGCCCCAGCTGAGACTTAGAATTGTCATTGTTAATTCCGGTAACCGTTCCATCCTCGCTAATCTCGATTTTTACGGCTCCACTGGGCAACGTGATCTCGGGTTGAAGCGCGTAGCCATCAATTGTCTCGATTCGGCCAGTGGCTGACTTATAAAAACTTCCATCGCGGCGGTAGGCACTGTCACCATTCGGAAGTTGGACGACAAAAAAACCATCCCCCTTAATCATCATGTCGAGATCACGATTGGTATGGACCGGGTTTCCCATTTCGAAATTTCTCTGCGTGCCTGAGATCCTCACTCCCATCCCGCGTTGAATACCAACAGGAGATTGAGTGGTTGCCGATGTATTCGCACCGGGCTCTTGAAGCGTCTCATAGAGGAGATCTTGAAACTCTGCGCGTGATTTTTTGTAACCGTTCGTATTCACGTTCGCGAGATTATTCGAAATGCTTTCGATCTGAGCCTGCTGCGCTTCCATTCCGGAGGCGGCGGCCTTAAGCGCGCTAATCATCTACTCTCCCTGGCAAGATTGTTATCGATTGCCCGCGATCTCACTGACGCTGCGGCCATCGATTTCCTGGTAGGTTTTGATCGCCTGCATGTGCGACTCATAAGCCCGAGTCGCTTCAATCAAGCGGGTCATCTCCTGTACTGCATTGACATTGGAAGATTCCAGAAAGCCCTGGTGCAATTTCGAAATCGTAGCGCCAACTTTCAAATTATTGGGGTGAACGTTTCTGTAATAAGCATTGCCCACCTTCTCAAGCCATTGCGGCTCTTGAAATTCTTGAACGGAAAGAGTCGCAACGGCGGCTCCGTTCTGGCTAAGAGTTCCATCGGGCGTCACATTAACAGCGCCGTTTCCAAGACGAATCATTCTTTGTTCGGGAGGCACAGCCTCGTTTCCCGGAGTGGGTTTTGCGAGAATGGGGTATCCGTTTGGAGTTACGAGTACTCCATTCGCACCGATACTCAAGTTCCCTTGCCGCGTGTAACGAATCCCGCCCGGGGTCAAAGCTTCGAGAAACCCGTTTCCCTCAATGCCGACATCGAGATTTCTACCCGTCGTCTGGAGCTGCCCCTGACGGTAATCGGTATAGATCCCATCCATTTCCACAAAGCTTTTATCTCCCTCGACGCGAGCCTCCTGAGATCCCGCCGCAGCCGAGGGGGCATCCACACTGTCTTGGCGCCTAAGCTCGGTTAGGTATTCGCTGAAAGTTCCGGTATCACGCTTGAACCCTGGCGTATTTGCGTTCGCTAGATTATTCGCGATGAGCTCGAGCTCATGTGATTTCGCGATTCCTCCGGAAAGTGCGGTGTAGATTCCTTTATCCATAAAGTTCCTTCTCGTGTCTTCCGATAAGAAGAATCTGCAACAGCAGTGCCAGCGTTCTTCCGCACGAAGGCAGATCGAGATCGGAACTTTCTTCCTCAGCAGAGGAAAATCTTGCCGCTTAAGCGGCTTTTTTCTTTGGAGTGCTCTCCGAGATTTGGTGAGAGACGTTGTGGAGGATTGAGCTTTTCGGCTGAAGGTAAGTTTCTAACGCTTTCCAAACTTGGTTCGCGTCCATCTTCGGATTACAGAGAAAAACATTCACTATGACAAGCTTGTGCTCTGGCCACGTGCTTACAATCAAGTGCGATTCTTTCAATATTAGGCAAAGCGTTAAGCCATGGGGTTGAAAGCGGAAATGGCTCGATGAAGCCACCGTCGCCCCCACCGCTTCCACCGCGTCTCGAGCCGCTCGCTCTAGCGATTCCAAGTGGTGCAGATCACCGCGACATCCGTAAGCGTCGACGATTAGTTCGTGGATAACATTCATGGTGATATACTTGATGTTAGCACCTCTTTTCTCTGCAACTTAAAAAAATCCCCTTATGCCTAGAAACGCAGTCGCCCAAACGGCCATCGCCGTGGAAAGCTTTTCCGTTTTGCCTTCCACGTCTCAGGCCAAATCTCCGCAACCCTTTATCTATGTGGCTGCCTGTATTGCAGCTCTTTCTGCGGTGGCCTATGAATTGATGCTCGCGACCTACGCGACGTACCTGCTGGGAGCGACCGTTCTTCAATATTCCATTGTCATTTCCACGATGATGGCCAGTATGGGCCTCGGCGCCTGGCTCACAGGAAAAACGCAAAGAAATGCGATTCAATTATTTTGCCTCATCGAAGCGGGCCTTGCCATCGTGGCGCTCTTGGCCCTTCCGGCACTTTATATCGTATTTGCGAGTCACTTCCCTCCCCAACCCTTCTTATTTTTTTTCGTCGTTCTGATCGGGATTGCGGTCGGCACCGAGATCCCCCTCTTGAACCAAATGGCTTCCGATGAATCGCAACTCCCCCGTATTTTATTCTTTGACTATTTCGGCGGTTTTTTAGGGGGCTTGCTTTTTCCTCTGTGGCTGCAGCCGAAGCTCGGACTTTTTCCGGTCGCAGGTATCTTGAGTTTCCTTAATGTTTGCCTGGCTGTTGGTGTTCTCTTTAGAAAGGACTTTAAGGGCAATCGCATGGGCTGGGGCATTGCTCTGGGCTGTTTGGCACTCTTGGCGCTGGGCTTCATTCACGAAGCGGATCCCTTGCGCCAATTTTTAGAAAATCATTTTTTTCAAATACAGAGCTCTTAATGCCTTTTCCCATCCTAATACTCTATAGTTTTTCGGTCCTGGGCTCCGGGATCGGATTTGTTTCCCAGTCCCTTATTGCGGGCTTTTGGGTCACGACCTACAGTAATGACGTCTTTTACTTCTCTCTCAGCACCGCGTTCTATTTCTTGAGCCTCGGTGTGGGAAGTCTTCTTTCGAACCGGTGGAAAAAACCCACCCCCTCACTTTTGCTATGGCTAACGATCACTCTCTCCTTGCTAGCGGGATATTCAATCCCGGTCCTTAAGCTCTGCATTCAACGTCTCGGAAACGTTTTCCCTCTTGCACTTTTTTGGGTCTGCCTCATGGGAATCGTTGCGGGGCAGCTCATTCCTCTAACCCTGAGAGTGGGTAGAAACTATCCGACACTAAGCCTCTCGAAACTATTCTTTTGCGACTATCTGGCTGCGATCGGCTTTACCCTCTCTTTCACCCTGCTTCTGCTCATCCCTAACGGTTATGGACTGACATCCTTCTACCTAGGCACCTTTGGAGTATTCGCTTGCGTGGTCCTCGCAGCACGAGGAAGGCTCGTTAGTGTCCACCTCCTCGGTGTAATCGCCGCAAGCTACGTGCTTTACCTTCAAATTCCGAAAGCGACACTACCGCTCGAAGGGAATGCAAAAATTCTTCATGAAGAACAAAGCCACTATCAAAAGATAGTGCTTACAGAAGAGGCGGAGGGAAACTATTTCTTCCCAGGCATTCGAAAGCATACGCTCTATTTAGACGGCTTCGTGCAATTCAGCAGCATCAGTGAGCAGAATTATCATGCATGCTTAGTGAATGTCCCTCTGGCCGCAGCAGAATTTGGCGGACACCCTGTTCGCACGGTCTTGATTCTAGGCGGCGGAGATGGGCTTGCGGCAAGAAACCTGCTCGCCGTACCGAAAATCAAGCGCATCGTGCAGGTAGAAATAGATCCCGCGATGATTCGATTAGCTCAGGGAGAGGCTAAAGTGCGCATGTACAATCTTGATTCGCTTCGCAGCCCTAAAGTTGAGATTAAGATTGAAGACGCTTTTACCTGGGTGCGAACAGCCAAGGAAAAGTTCGATCTGTTAGTAGTGGATTTCCCGGCCCCGAAAAACTTAACTCTCTCGCGCCTCTTCACGGCCGAGTTCTACTCTCAACTCACTCGCCTAGTGAACCCCGAAGGCATGATTTCCATTCAAGCCGGCCCCTCGTTCTCAACGGAGGATTCGACGCTGGACACCCTTTCCAAGGTCACTACTTGCATCAAAAGAACCCTCGTTTCCATCGGAAAGGCAGCGGAAGTTTACGTAAATTCGCGCGACAACGAGGCCTTCGTCCTTGTCCCTATGAGTGCCGGCTTTAACTCTTCGGCGTTTTTCAAGAAGGCCGGGATGTACGGCGGTCAAAAGGAAGTGGCCCACCTTTGCGTCCATAGCCCCGATTGGAAGGAACCTTCCGTCCGAGTGAATACACTGAACACCCTCACCCTCTCCACCTACATGCTTTCCTGGTTCCAGACTGTCGGAGGAGAA
This sequence comes from Pseudobdellovibrionaceae bacterium, assembly GCA_023250715.1. GTDB lineage: Bacteria > Bdellovibrionota > FAC87 > UBA2466 > UBA2466 > JAHFAF01. The sequence continues at coordinate 20,384 of JAHFAF010000040.1, forward strand.
TTCTTCAAGTATCGCGATGGGCACGCGATCTTTCTGCCAAACTGAAAAACAAAAACCTCCGTCCCAGCAAGGAACGGAGGCCTATAAAAATACAAACTCTTACGTAGCTTAGTTCAAAAATTCCTTGAACGC
>JAHFAF010000312.1 GCA_023250715.1 Pseudobdellovibrionaceae bacterium
AGTCATCGTCGCTTCACTTTTTGCATTATCGAAATCGAACTTATAGGTTCCGTTATCCCATTCCCAACGGCCCGCTCCCTGGCTCTTTCCGTAGCCCATCACCACGTGAAATTTCTCGATATCGCTACGCTCCCAGAGTCCCTGCGGAGTCGTCGGGTCATTGATGAGCCCAAAGGAAAGAGTATGGGTATTTGGACCGATCCTCACTTTGCACACGACTCGGTAGAGGTCGTCCACGATGTCGGCAACGGGCCCCTCTGGAGACGGTTCTAAATCTGAGATGCCAAAGGGCTCGGCGAGGGCATCCCAACCCACGGTGGCGAATTTTACTTCCTTCACAAGAAGGTCATTAGAAAAGGCGGCCGCCGAGCTAAGAAACAAACAGACGATTAACTTATTCACAAATCCCATTTTCATAAAGCTCCTGTCAAAAGTTTTGGATGGTTCAATCCCTCCGGGGAGCAATTAACGCGTAGAGATATTCGGCTCAAGCGCAAACGCCCTTCGCCCCATTTTATTGCATCCAAGAAATGTACGCGGAACCTTGAGCCAAAATCCAGAAAGGATTCTTCTTCCCGTAACTTCTGCCGCCACTGATTCGGTTTAGCTTTATAAGCCCGCAGTAACTTAAAAAATGTCCTGGCGTGGGAAATCGACGAGGATCCACGACTCTAGAGGCAATCTTCACTGCATTCACGTACCGAATTCCTGGTAGTGATTTCAAAAGACGTATAGCCTTGTGCTTCTTTGCGAGCGATTTGAATTCGTCCTCGTATCTTGTGCGCTCTTCATTATAAGAAGCAATCCGACGATCAAGCCCCTCTAAAACGAATTTCTCAGCTCCTCCACTTAATTCCTTCTCTTTCTGACTTTTCCCTTGCGCCTGAAACAGAGCCGATCGTTGATTTTTGATTTGAGTTCCAGTCTTGACCAGATCGATGTATCCGCTAGCGAGTTTTCTAAGATAAATGAATTCGTCGCCACTATGAAAAACAGGCTTCAATAATCCAGCCCGAAGCAATTGCACCAACTTTACCGCATCGATCTTGTCCGACTTGGCATGTTGGATTGCGCCCAGTCTATTGCGATATAATGATCAAACATAAAGCCGTTCTCCTTTTTGAAGGTGTTGAAATGAAGTGTGGTAACTCCATTTTAACCCCTCAGAGGAGACCGGCTTTTCTATTTACCGAACCAGTAACCATTGCCCGGGAATGCCCGGCCCAGTTGATTAGAGGGAAGATCGACCTAGGCGAGCTGGCAGGACTTCGTCGGGAAGTTTGGACCTCGAAGCGACTCGCTTTTCGCGTAAGGATTTAAGGCCCTTTACGGTGCATGGGTACAACCATAATTCCCAGACATTTCCAGGCCAGAATGAAGAAGAATAGGCATGTCGAATGCAAAAACTGAAAGGCCAACGGCTTAGGCTCCGAAACGGATTTGCCTAAACCGACCTTTTTTTTCAATTACTCCAACTGTCAGTTCAGCAGGAGCATTCCCAATGCACTCGCCTTTAACTTTCATTTTCAAAGTAGGCTTTGTCATGATGCTCGCCGGATCTGCGGTGCAAGCAGCAGATGGGGGCAATGACAACTGCGGAGCTTGGGCCTTTTGGACGGCTTGCCAAGCTCATGGTGGCGGTTCGATGCCCCAGCCCAATTTTGATTTCAAGGATGGCGTCGACCACGGAGGTATGACCACCCGAAGCTCAACCGTGCGATATGAGCCATGGGACCAGTTACGGCTTTTCCATTAAATATTATTCCAGTAGCGGCCAGACCCTAGAACAATTCTGCTCGTCTCCCCAAACCAGCTCTTCTGGGCAACAGGTAAACTTGAAACCGGGGGACGTCTTTACGGGCTACTTGGGTACTACTGCGCCTACGCCAGTTACCTGTATGTGCCGAAGAGAGTAGAGCCCCAAATGATAAAAGGCTCCCACATCGTTTTCTTATGCCGAGAACTCGTTCGAGCCTTCAGTTTTGCTATTTGTTTTCTAGCTATCCTTAGTCGTCCAGCGATGGCCACCAAGTACCATTGTCCTCGTATAGAAGATCTGCTCTCTCTCTGTGGCCCAGCTAACAACGAGGGTTCGTTCGAAGAAAAATACCCTAATGGAAATAAGAAGCGCGAAGGGACGTGTAAAGGAGGGGCTGCACAAGGCACGTGGATTTATTGGTGGGAAAGTGGGAAAAAGGCCGTAGAAGCTGAGCTTCGGAATAACAAACCGCATGGGAGAGTCATTTACTATTGCCCTCCTTCGTACAACAAGACTGAGGAAGAATATTTTCAAGATGGCCTTAGACATGGAGCGCACATCATTTACTTTGAAAACGGGGCCAAATCATCGGAGACCCACTACCAGCACGGAGTAAAAAATGGTCCCCATCGTGAATGGTCTTCCGACGGTGTCCTACGCAGAATTGATACGTATCAAAACGAGGTTCGCATCTATGAAAAAGATCTGTGGGAAAACGGCCATGAAGGTGCGTTCCGTTCTGGAAAGAAGCATGGGCTGTGGGTGGACTACCTTAACGGCAAACCCTATGAGACCGGAAAGTACCTAGAAGGAACGAAAGATGGAGAGTGGGTCACTTACTATTCCAATGGCAACAAGAATAAAATGACGACCTACCGAAACGGATCTGAGCATGGCCCCTATCGGTACTGGGACGAGAACGGCACTCACCGAAACGAGGGTGAGTTCAGAAACGGGAAAAGAAGCGGCACCTGGACATCCTGGAACGAAAGTCCAAAAGTAAAGCATATCGAAAAATTTCAAGATGGGGTTGTCGTTTGGCGAGGTACTTATGAAGCCAACGGTAATTTCAGCGAGTCGGCCGTTGACAAGAACGGGCATACGGACGGCCTCGCGCGCTGGCAAGATCAAGGAGTGAAGTGGGAAGGCGAGTGGAAGAATAATGAAAGGCATGGAAAGTGGACTGAATGGTGGTTGAACGGAAAATTGAAGGAAACTGGAATTAATTGCCACCACAAACAGTTCGGTGTCTGGACATATGGCGACGGTGAGGGAAAAACGTGGAAAAAGGATTACGGTAGCGTTGCCGATTGTCCAGCATCCCGGGAGCATAAATGAGTTTCCTGAATCGCAGAATTGGAATGGTTGCTAACCGACAGCGCCAACCGCATGGGTGCGTTGGCACTTGCAAACATCGATGATGAGAGCATTGCAACGCTTGAAGTTCGAGTACGGGGTCAATTGGGGTGGGTGACGGGATAGTATTCGAACCATCAACCCTTGCCCGGGAGTGTCCGGCCCAGTGGACTCGAGGCGTGATTGACCTTGGCGAGCTGGCGAGACTGCGCCGGGAGGGGTGGACCTCGAGACAGTTGCAGGCTTACTTCGGGCTTGGCCGAACGAAGACCAATTTGGAGCTTCGAAAACTGCGGAATGCCCGGAAACCCGGGCACTCCGTACCGTCCTTGGACGATAGACAGGTCGTGGCTCGCAAAGTAAAAACGTCGAATGAGAATTCTCTTCCTTTCCTTGCTCTTCTTTGTGGCGCCTATCCATGAATTCTTGGGTGTGCTCCATCCACAACTGTCTTCTGCTTATTAGGGTATAATTTTCGCATGCAGCCCCTTCTTCGCTTTGCGGTAATAGTTTGGTTGATCGGAGCTTCTAACTGTCTTGGTTGTCTTGAGGCCGAGAAAACCGTGACGGTGAAGGACAGTGCCTTCAATAAACTTATCAAGGTGAAATCGACCGGAGTCTACGTCGGCGATCCGTCCCAACGAATCTACTTTGATAAAACTAAAGGAAAATGGTGCCTGGAAACCGACAAGGCCAACAAACCGCTTCCCATCGAATGGAGCAATAATTTCCTCACCGCGAGTGGAAAAATACAGCACACTGGTTTTTTTGCGGAAACCGTTGCGGGCGCTTTCGAAGCGGAAGGCAACAAATTGACACTATATCCCGTTTTCGAAGGGCGCGTCTCCAGAGACAAGGGGACTAAAATTGTCTTTGAGGATCAAAGCAAGCCGGCTGAGGGAAATCGATGGGGACAAAATAAGTTAAACGTAAAAGCACTAAAACCCCGTGCCGGATTAGACGACGAGGAGCTGGGAACGCTCACAGCCTTTCATTCCGATGGTGCAAAAGACATTGAAAAAGGCGAGGGAGGAACCGTCGAACTCTCGGAGGCAGCGGACTGGGTCGCCGGCTGTGGCGCAGTTCAGAAAAAGGTTAGGAACGCCAGCGCCCGAATTAAGAGAACAAAAGTAAGTGATATCCCTAACGAAGAACCTAAAGATTAGTGCGGCACTATGTCTCGCCAAGCGGCACGAGCAGCATTTCTCCTTCTCGCCCTAGCGTGCTGTGCGTTGTTTGCTGGGCCATTGGAAGAACTAATCGCGAAACTAAACTCAGTCGGTAAAAGCGCTTCCCATTAGCGCGATTTCCCGCCGAATCGGGAAGTCGCGGGACTTTGTTCGCAGGCGGCTGAAGAAAAATGGGCCTCGGCGTCCCCGTGCGGACACTCTCAAGGGCAGTAAGCACAGCAACATGAAAGAGCTTCGAGTGGTAAGTAATGGCAGGCCATTCCGGATCTTTTTCGCGTTTGATCCCAAACGGCAGGCGGTACTTCTCCTGGGTGGCAACAAAGAGGCGGACAAAGGGTTTTATGGCCGAATGATCCCTCTGGCCGACAGACTTTTTGACGAATATTTAGCCGGTCTTCAGGACGAAGCGAAAAAAACCGGCAAGGAAAAGAAAAATGCCAAACGAAAAAAGTAAGAAGGCTTATCGGGACTTCTCTAAACACGCTGAGAAAGCCTTAGGGCTGGAGCGCTACGGCCGAGCCAAGGCTCGCGCCACGGAAGAAGTGAAGCGGATCCTATTGACTGAGCTTCGAGAGAAACTTCAGCTCAACCAGACCGACATAAAGGGGTTTCGGCAGGCGGATGTTTCGAAAATTGAGAACCGATCGGATATGAAACTTTCTACGCTGATCAAATATGTAACGGAAGGACTCGGGGTCGAAATAGAAATTAAGGCACTGTTAAAGGGAACCGAGTCGAATGAAGAGCCGGAAGAGGTCACGCTCTTCAGAGAATTGCCGGGGAAGCGGCGGGCGTCGGGGAAATAGGCGTTTCCTCCTGAAGGTTACTTTCTTGGAACGAATAGGCCGCACAGTCCGAGGTGAGGAACCGGTTTATGTCAGTTGTCAGGTTTGGGGTGGGTGATGGGATAGTATTCGAACCATCAATCATTGCCCAGGAGTGCCCGGCCCAGTGGACTCAAGGGAAGATTGACCTAGGCGAGCTGGCAAGACTTCGTAGGCTAGGCTGGACCTCGAAACGATTACAGGCTCATTTAGGCTTTGGGCGTTCCAAGATCAACCTGGAGCTTCGTCGGCTTCGGAGTTTTGCTCGGAAATCCG
>JAHFAF010000313.1 GCA_023250715.1 Pseudobdellovibrionaceae bacterium
CTACACCCGTTCTAGCGGGGGACAGTGAGGGAACCTCGCTTGCGGTCGTGGAGAATAAGATCTTAGTCGGGGGTAGGGCGGGAAGGGACTTTCTCCTTCTTCGTTATGATTGGAATGGACAATTGGATCCGAGCTTCGGGGGCAATGGAATGACTCTTCTCGATCTCGATCAAGATAGCAACGATCGCGCGGAATCCCTTCGCGTGCAAAACGACGGAAAAGTTTTGCTCGCCGGCACGTCTACTGGATTGAAAAGCGATTTTGCGGCGGCCCGCTTTAGCGCGACAGGAAGTCTGGATGCGGGCTTCGGGTCCGCCGGAAAAGTTCTCATCTCCTTTGGAAGCGAAGCCGACACGCTTTCGGCGATGGTGATTCAGTCCGACAAGAAAATCCTGATCGGGGGCACCAGCGGATCGGATTTAGGGCTGGTGAGGCTTCTTGCGTCGGGGGCCCCGGACACGCTTTTCGGAACCCAAGGAAAGGCTGTGGTTTCGCTCGGGGCCGGAATGGATAGGCTAGAGGGCCTTGCCCTGCAAAGTAATGGAAAGATTCTCGTAATAGGCGAAAGCTTCGACGGCCTCGGCTTCGATCCCTTCTTAGCCCGAGTTTGGCCATAAAAACCAACGTGACTAAGGGTGTTATTTTTTGATCAGAAAACCCGGAGTTCTTCCGGCGATACGATTGACCCGATGCAGAATGATCCCCTTAAGATGAGTACATCAAGGGGGGATACACAATGCTCAAGCAGGTCATGGGTCTGTCTTTAGTAATCATTCTTTCGAATGCCGAGGCAGGGTTCGAGCGCAAAACAATGTCCGAATATTGGAGCGAAGTGGAAATGGGTTATCCCATTTTCAAGATGCTTGCCCGGCCCACGCGTTGCCAAGAGAAGCTTGAGAATTTCCTGGCCTGTGTTCACGGAGCGAACGCCATTCTGGGCGCCGCCAATCAGAAAGTTCAGCTTGTTCCCAAGTCTCAGTTGAAAGACAACCCCCTCGTGCTCGCTACGGTGGAGAGTTTTGGTGTCGCCGATTTGGTGGAAATGGCCCCGTCTAAAAAAGAAAAGAGCATCGTGGCTCAAGTGAAGCGAATGAAGATAGAGCAGGCGGCGGGATTTCAGGCGTGGAAGAATGTGTACGAGAGTAAGGAGGGTGCGACCCTGGACTTTACCGCTCTTTTGGACTCCGTGGAAAAGAAGGCAATTGCGGGCGCTCGGAATGAAACTGAAGTCGTTGCCGCCGGAATCAATTTATTCTTAGGAACCGCAGACGATCCGCACACGCGGATTGCTCCTCAACATTATTTTGAGGATGAGCAGACCGCCACACAGCAAAGTTTTACCGGAATAGGCGTTCAGATTCGGGTCGTCGAGGGTGAGCTGGTCGTGATCCAGCCCGTGGAAGGAGGCCCTTCGCACAAAGCCGGCATTCGCGCGAAGGATGTCATCACGCATGTAAATGGAGAAAGCCTTCAGGGAATTCCCCTCGAAGATGCAATGAAACGCCTCAAGGGCCCGAAAGGGAGTGAAGTGAAATTGACTCTTCGCCGGCAGGGCAAGGGTGTGGAAGTGACGGTCATACGGGACGAGATTGTGGCTCGCAACGTGGCCTTCAAGATGTTGCCCGAAACCAGAAAACGCGTGGGTTATTTGAAGCTGAGCGATTTCATGCAGGGCGATCCGGCAACGGATTTGAAAAATGCGTTGGAGGAGCTCAAGAAATCCAACGTGGAAGGGCTAGTGTTCGACATGCGTGGAAATCCCGGTGGTCGGCTCGATCACGCGGTGAAGGTGGCAAATCTCTTCGTAGGAAAAGGGGAGACGATCGTAATTCAAAAGGCATTGGGCACAAAGCAGGTGATTGACACGCAAAAGACTCAAGAAGACGCAGCGACGGATCTTCCTTTGGTCACTCTCGTGGATGGTGGCTCCGCAAGTGCTGCTGAGATTGTTTCGGGGGCTTTGCAGGACCTGAAGCGTGGACTCGTGTTGGGTGTTCGTAGTTTTGGCAAAGGTAGTGTTCAGGGCGTGAAACCTTGGGGAGTGGTATCGGGCGTGCTCTTGATTCGAACCCAGGCTACTTTCCACCTGCCTTCGGGTCGTAGCAACCAGATTCTAGGAGTGATTCCGGACATTGAAGTCTACTCCAACCCGAATCCGACGGAAGAGGACAGGTTTGCATTGCGCGAGGAGGACATCTACATGAATGCTCTTCCTGTGACGAGTGAGGCCTTTGAGCCGTTGCAGCCGCAGCTCACCCGCAGTGTGAGCGAGTGTGTGGCCCGTACGGGCGAAGCGAAAAAACGTTTCACAGAAGGGGAAGAGAACATCTTCGTGCCCGACTACCAGGTGCTGGTCGCCGAGGACGTTTTGAGCTGTCAGTAAAGGGCTTCTGCTTGGAGGCGGGAAGGGAAGCCTTGCCAGCAAAGCACTTTGGTTTCTTGGGCGATGTCGGCATAGATCAGGGCCCACTTTCCGGATTGGCTGGCATTCATCGTATATTCTTTTCCGCCATTCGTGACGGTCACAAAGACGGGCTCCTTCGCGGAGAAACCGGTCGCCGATCCGGAGATGAGATTGATCAAACGATCGCCTTGCGATTTAGCATCAATCAGACATTCCGGAGCGGCAAAGCCTGTACGACTAAGCAAGATAAGCGCGGCCAAGAAAAGGCGCATCGATTCCCCCTCTCCAATAGTCTTCGCGGCTGAAGAGAGTGAGCTTCCACGCTGCCTCCTCGGGCGATTGCCGAAGAATGTAAACGTGGTTCTCTTCAGTTCTAACTTTGAAATACCGATAATCCGAGCCGAGCCAGCAATCGATCACTTCCTGAATCTCCAGGCAACGGCCCCGTAAATAGAAACGCAGTGGGCGCGGCTCGCCACTTGGGCCCATTTCGCTCTCTACATGAATCTTCAAATCATCTTTCTTGATTTCCATTCCTTTTAGAATACCCGGAGATCGCTGCGGGCACTACCTTGCGCCGGGCCTAGTATTCCGCATTTTTACTCCATAACAACAATTATACGACACTAAGTCTCAAAAGGTATCCGTTACATTTCGAGAGAAAAACGTGTCCGTAGAATAACTTGTGGGTTTAAGATTGAAGCAGTTCCTCAATGACAACCATCTCGAAAAAATCGCCAAAAAAACCCGAAGTTTACGCGATAGATTTTGGCACCTCGAACTCCTTGGTAGCCGCCGCGAATAGAGAAAATATTTTTCCGGCAATCCCCTTGGATCCGTTTCACAGCGATCCCACGGTGTTTCGGAGTATCCTATTTTTCCCGACGATGGCGAAGTGTTACTACGGCGCCGAGGCGGTGAAGGAGTTTTATCAACACCAAGGACAGGGGCGGCTCATTCGGAGCATCAAGAAATATCTTCCTTCGCGCACTTTCGTGGGCACCTACGTGGAAGATAGGCCGGTGAACTTGGAGGACATTATCGGTTTTTTCCTGGGCGAAGCCCGCCGGCGCGCTAACGAATTTTACGGGGTGGATATTAAACGGGCCGTCTTGGGGAGGCCCGCCAAATTCGCTCCCGATGATGCCGACGATCGCTATGCTGAATTTCGCTTGAGGCAGGCGGCGGAACGAGGAGGCTTTACAGAAGTTATCTTCTGCCCGGAACCGGTGGCGGCGGCTTATGACTATCGCGAGCGTGCGGTCGAAGCGGAATTAGTCCTGGTCGCGGATTTCGGCGGTGGGACTTCCGATTTCACCGTGATTCGCTTGCGCAATGGGGAAAGGGTTGAGGTTTTGGGCATGTCCGGTGTTTCCATGGCGGGGGATGCTTTGGACGGCGAGCTTATGCGGCACAAGCTCGTGAATTATTTCGGAGCCGATCTTAATTACAAGGTGCCTTTCGGTAACAATATTCTAAGGATGCCCGGCCATTTGATGGAAAAGCTTTGCTCTCCGGCTGATATTGCTCTGTTGGGGAAGCGAGATATTCTGGAGTTCTTGAGACTTCTTCAGAAGTGGACAATTCAAGGTCCGGATAAGGTGAAATTGGATCGGCTCTTTACGCTGATTGAAGACCAGCAGGGATTTCCCCTCTTCGAGCACATCGAGCAGGCGAAGCGGGAACTCTCTCAGGTTTTGGAGACCCCGATTGATTTTGATTACCCCCGAATTGAACTTCACGCCCGTATAGGAAGGGAAGAGTTTGAAACGTTCATTGATGCCGAGGTAACGGCGATTACCAATGCCCTGGACGAAACGCTACGCCTTGCTGGAGTACGGGCGGAGCAAATCCAAAGAGTATGTTGCACCGGCGGAACGGCGAGAGTGCCGCGCATTCAGGCGGAGCTCGCCCGTCGGTTTGCGCCGGAAAAAATTCAAGACCACAAATATTTTCATTCCGTTGTGGAAGGTCTGAGCCACCGGGCTAAGGAATGGTTGAATGATTAGCGGCCGAAGAAGGAAAATTTCTTGTTTTGGGGCCGGGGCGCGCGCGCTGTCGGAATCAATTCGAGGTGTTGTCGTAAATTTGAGATGTAGCCCATCAGGGCCTTCGGGTCGCGCAGAATGTAAAAATCGCTGACCGTTTTCTTAATCAATTTCTTTCTCACCAATTCGGCCAAACATTCATCGATATGCTCCTTCGGCATTTCCAAATGATAAAGAAGGCTATCCAGGGTCAGTACGAATTCGACACCCTCAGGAACGGTGCGGCCGGAGGTTTGGGAGTAATGAAGAATGAGCTCGACCAGGCGCTCGACGTTGTCGGTACTTCTTAATAAACGAATGAGCTGATTGGATCTATCCAGTCTATCGGCCGCGACCAAAAACATCCGGCGGAGCATATCGATCATGAGATCGGGCGCTGTGTGTTGAATCATGTCGATGTCCTTCAAGCCCAATTCAATCACCGTCACATGGGTATGGGCCTTTGCCGAGAAAAATCGTTTATGGGCCGAAAAGCCCATGACCGCGCGCTCACCGATGAACTGTCCCGTCGATAATATGGCGGCGACATGATCGGGTTGGCCCTCTTTTTCGGAAATGAGCCACACGATTCCAGCAACGATAATGCACATCGTGTTGCCCATTTGCCCCTGTTTGAAGAGGTACGTTCCCGTCGGAAACTTCTTCACGAAGTTTTTTAGCTTCGGGTGATCGAGGTACTCCGCAATTTGATGGATGGGCTTTGGCGCAGTGGTGGACATGTCTTTATTTTAGCCCCGAAAAAGTATCCACACACCTTTTTAGAGGCTGAGCTCGGTGCGTAGCTGAGCGACCCAGCCTTTGACTCGTTCGTCGCTGAGGTGATGCTGATTCTCGACGTCGATGACTAAGCCTAAGAATTTACCGTCTTTAATCGCCTTGGATTTCGTAAACTCATAGCCCTTCGTGGGCCAAAGCC
>JAHFAF010000314.1 GCA_023250715.1 Pseudobdellovibrionaceae bacterium
AAGCAAGCGTCTGTTCGCCCTCTTTTTCGACGATAAACATGTTGTCCTGATAGTGATCCCAGTGGCCGCTTCGAATCCAAAGTTCGGTATTCATGAGCTGCGGGCAGATCACTTCCTGGTAGCCTTGCTTTAGCGTCTGTGCTCGCATGTAGTCCGCGAGCATGTTGAAAAGCAATGCCCCTTTGGGCTGATAAAACGGCATGGCGGGAGCGATCGGTAAGAAGCTGAAAAGACCAAGCTCTGGCCCGAGCCTTCGGTGATCGCGCTTACGTGCCTCCTCGAGGCGTTTCAAGTATTCGTCGAGCTCCTTTTGCGTGGGCCAGGCGGTCCCGTAAATTCGCTGGAGCATCTTATTGTTCTCATTGCCGCGCCAATACGCGCCTGCGACCGAGAGAAGTTTAAATTTTCCGAGCTTCGCAGTGTTTGGTACATGCGGTCCCCGGCAGAGATCGATGAACTCTCCTTGCTGGTAAGCCGTTACTGCTTCGTCGGAGGGAAAACTCTCGATAAGCTCGACTTTGTAGTTCTCTTTCAGTTTCTTGAAGAGTGAGATCGCCTCGGGGCGTGGGAATTCCTTTCGAGTTACCTCGAGTTTTCGCGCGGCAATCTCCTCCATCTTCTTTTCGATCTTAGGAAGATCTTCCGGCGTGATTTGCGTCGGGCAGTCGATATCGTAGTAGAAGCCGTCTTCTATCACCGGGCCAATAGTGAGCTGGCATTCGGGATAAAGCTCCTTCACCGCTTGAGCGAGTATATGGGCCGTCGAGTGGCGGAGTACTTCCAAACCTTCTTTAGACTCACGCGTGAGAATCGCGAGGTGAGCGTCGTGAGAGATGGGGCGATTGAGATCGAATTCCTGTCCATCCACTCTCGCGGCCACGGCAGCTTCTTCCAGACGTTTTCCAATACTTAAGGCCACCTGCCCGGCCGTAACAGGGCTGGGGAACTCGCGTTTGGAGCCGTCTGGCAGAGTAATCTTGATTGGGTTCATGAATGAACCCGAAGAGCGAGCATCATCATGTAGAGGAAATTCGGTTCACGGGGAGGAGACAACACTTCATTCAAGTTCAAAAGTACCCGTTAGCCCACCGCAAAATCAAGTTCAAAAAGGTACGGCATACCTTTGTGTAGGAAAATATTTCAAACGTACCTAAGCCAGGAGTTAAATCGGGGAACTTCCCCTTGGACGGTCTTAAAGAAGGTTTCTTGAAGCTGCCTTGAAATGGGTCCGGGCCTTCCATCCGCGATGGGCCGGTAATCGACCTCCCGAATGGGGGTCACTTCTACCGCGGTTCCTGAGAAAAAGAGCTCATCGGCCAGGTAAAGTTGGTTCCGCGTGATATTCGCCTCTCGCACGGAGTACCCCAAGTGCTTGGCGATTTGGAAAACGCTGTCTCGGGTGATCCCGGGGAGGATAAACTGCACGGGGGGAGTCAAAATCTCTTTGTTTTTCACTAGAAAAAGATTTTCTCCCGACCCTTCAGCCACGAAACCTTGGGGGTCCAGGAGCAGGGCTTCGTCCAGTCCATTCTTAGTTGCCTCGCGTCGGGCGAGAACCGAAGTAATGTAACCACCCGTAAGTTTTGCGAGCGGCAAAGAGGTGGAAACGTCCGCTCGACGGTAGGTCGAGGTCTGGATGCGGATACCCTTCGTCTGGCCGTCGTCTCCCATGTATTTTCCCCAAGCCCATGTTGCAATGGCGACCAATGCTTTGGGATTGTCCGGCAGTTTTAGCCCCCGAATGCTGTCGTCGAGGTAAGCCAAGGGCCGGATATAACACTCTTTAAACTCGTTTGCGCGAACTGTGTCGCAGCTTGCCTGAATGAGATCGGAAATCGTGTAGGGGCAATGAAGGCCCAGAGCTCGAATCGAATCGAAGAAGCGCTGGAAGTGTTCCTCCGCCCGGAAAATAGCGGTTCGACCATCCGCAGTACGGTAAGCCCTAATTCCTTCAAAGACCCCGGTGCCGTAATGCAGCGAATGGGAAAGAATATGGACCTTCGCGTCCGAGTAAGGGATCATTTTCCCTTCCATCCAAATTATCTGACTGTCTGCATTGGTTGCCATGCGCCGAACCTCTCGCTCTGGTTAATCAGGCGAAGGTAACATATAATAAAAATGTTCAACCACAACCCTTTTTGACCCCCTAACGCCAGGGCCCATAATGAAATCCCTACACACAATTTTTCTTGGCGTCCTACTTGCGTTTTCTTCGATTGCCTATGGGGCGGACAACGTTATCGAGAAGCAGCTCGAGGAGATCGGCAGCATCAAGGACGAGGAAGTCGTCGTAGTCCAACGGAAATACACGCGTAAGGACTGGCGGCATGAATTTACCCCGGTCACTCTCGGGGGTGTTCCATTTGGAACGGTTCGCAGAACTCTCTACGGAGGGGCTAGCTACACGTTGCACGTGAACGATTGGTTCGGCCTCGAAGCTTTCAATTTCCTGTACTCGAAGAATTTTTTCTCGAGCTTTACCGACGATATCAACTCAAATAAAGGGTCAGGCGCGAATCCCTCTCAAGCGGAGATTAAGCCGGATATTCAGAAGCTGCTTTATATGGTTACAACGGGGGCTCAGATTACGCCTTTTTACGGAAAGGTCTCGACGTTCTCTCGGTACATTGCCTACATCGAGCCCTACTTTTCACTAGGCCTGGGTGTCGCTAAGACGGAGACCAATAGCTATCTTACTTACTTCCCCGGCATTGGAGTTCGCGCTTTTTTCAAAGAGTGGTTTTCGATGCGGCTCGAATTTCGCGACTACATGTACACGGAAACTTTTGCGAACCGGTCCGGCGCGGGAGGTACTTCCACCTCTCTTCGCAACAATTACGCGGTTCAGGTGGCGTTCAGTTTTTGGCTGCCCAAAATGCCCCGATAGGGGCTTTAGACTAGGGATTCACTATGATTAGGCATCCTATGTATCTGCGAGTGAAGCGAAGCAGTCGCATCGTGGAAGCTTGGACAGCGAGCTTGCTTCGGGCCTTTGCCCCTCGCAAGTTCGTGTTGCTGGTGTTGATCCTCTCGACGGTCGTAGTGCACGCGGAGAATAAGTCCCTGGCCCCGAGCGCGTTCGATATGGCGAAGCGGGCTTACGAGTCAGGGAGTTACTCTCGCGCCCTCGATTTGCTTTCTCAGGCCATCAATTCGGCTTCGGATTCGTCCTCTCGCAACAAGGCCTATTACTACCAAGGCTTGGTCTTATTCGAGATGGGCTATTACTACTCGAGTTATGTTTCTTTCCGAAACGTGCTTTTGACCGCGGATGACAAGAATCGCGAAATCTACGAGAAGTCGATCAAGAACGTCGTGGTAATTACGGATCGGCTGAACATGCAGGATCGAGCCGGAAAAGCAATTTCTGGGTTGCCGGCGAATTTCATTCCTTCCTCCGTCGGATCGCTTACCCATTATTCTCAAGGGATCTATTTCATGAGCTCGGGCGAATCGGAAAAGGCGATGAGCCATTTGAAGTCCGTGAATCCGGAGAGTCAGTTCTACGCTAAGTCGATGTTCTATTTAGGGGTGCTCGCGACAAAGGTGAAGAACTACAAAGAGGCCCTCTTTTACTTCGACAAAGTTGCCGACCTTACGCGCGGGAAACGAGATAGCTTTTCACTGGGCGAATTAGGCCGCTTGAATTTAGCGCGGACCTTGTACTCCGCTGGGGACATTGAGAGATCGGTTGAGGTTTATTCACAGTTTTTAAGCTCTTCACCCCATTGGCTGACGGTGCTCTTAGAGGCGAGTTGGCCGCTCTTGAGAATGAACGACACCACAGTTTCGTTAGGAAATCTTCACACGGTCCTTTCCCCATTTTACCGCGAGGACCTAGTGGGGGAAGCGTATGTGCTGAGGGCCACAATTCTCTTCTCGCTCTGTAAGTATGAGGAGATGCGCCGCACGCTCGCGCAATTTTTCCATTTCTACGATCCGATCTTAAGAGCGATGCAGACAGAGACGAATCAACTCGGGAGTGCTGACGCCTACTATCGTGCTTACACGACGGAAAAGGGAATTAATCGCGCGTTCGTCAATTTCGCGAAGAGAGATCCGGGCATCATCAACTCCATCAAAGTTTTAGATTTGCTGCGCGAGGAACGTCGAAATATTTCTCAGTACGGTCGCAATGATCAGATGAAGCGAATGATGCAGATCATAGATGATACGGATAAGTCGCTCAGCCTCGAGATTGGGGCCACGCTGCAGAAGCTTCACAAAAGTAAGTTAGCGGAGCTTCTCGGGCAGCGTGAGCAGGCGAACTATCTCAAGGTGGAGATTGTCACCGGCGAAAAAGATTTGATTGAAGGGCAGAAGGGTTTGCCTCCGAAACGAGTTGTCGACGTAGAGACGTCCGTTGCCGCGGGCTACCACTTCTGGCCGTACGAGGGCGAATTTTGGGAAGATGAATTGGGGACTTACGTTTACACGACGGAGAGCGCCTGTGTTAATTAGATCTATCCTACTGTTGGCTATTGTCAGTCCTTCGGCCGGTGCCAAGGACTACGAAAACTTCGATCTGCCGAGACAGGCCGGGAAAGCACCCGTGCCCACGGAATCCCGCGTGAACTATAAGACAGAGCGCGTGGAGATGGTCGGCAAAAATATGCGGCTAAAGGAGTCGAGCTATAACTCCCAGGAGTTTCTCTTCGCCAAAGAGGCCTTTCTTGCGGAAAAGCGCGATGAATCGATCAAGCTCCTGCGACAAGAGATGGATTCTGGGTATAAGTCGAACCGCGACAACATGCTCTTGCGCCTTGGTCAGCTCTATGCAGAAAAATACCAAGAGTTAAGCTACGGCGAAAATGAAATGTATTCGCGTCAGCTCGAGGACTTTGAAAAGAAAAAGGCTACGGATAAAAACGTCAAACGACCTGTAATGGACACTTCGCGCTCACGTCGTTATCTCAAAGACGCGCTTCAGCTTTTTTATTCCGTCGAAAAGGAGTTTCCGAAGCATGCCAAAATCGATGAAGTAATTTTCTTTATTGGTTTTGTCGAGATGGAATCCGGAAATTTGGAAAAAGGAATGAAGTATCTCGAGCGTGTCGTTCGCCAATACCCCCAAAGTCGAAAATTCGACGAGGCGGTGGTGTATTTGGGCGATCACTACTTCGATAAGGTGAAGTTTCGTGAAGCAATCGCAAAATTCAATATTCTACTTCGCCGACAAGAATCATCGCTTTATTACTATGCGGTCTATAAGCTTGCTTGGTGCGAGCTCAATACTGCTCAGCAGGTGAAGGGGTTACGGCGGATGAAGACGCTCGTGACCGCGCTGAAGGGCACGAGCGACAAGGCGAAATTCAACCTGCGCGAACAAGCTCTAAAGGATTTGGTTATCTTCTATGGAGA
>JAHFAF010000041.1 GCA_023250715.1 Pseudobdellovibrionaceae bacterium
TCGTCGAAAAAGAGGGCGAACAGACGCTTGCTTTGAAGCCGATGAATTGCCCGGGCCACTTCTCTCTTTTTGCTTCGACAAAACACTCTTATCGAGAGCTCCCCTTACGCTATTCGGAATTCAGTAAGCTCCACCGTAACGAGCGCGCGGGCGTCACGCATGGGATCATGCGAACGAGAAGTTTCAGTCAGGACGACGGCCATGTTTTTCTGGCTGAGAGCCAGCTGCAAGAAGAGTCGATGCGTTTTATCCAGCACCTCTACGAGGTCTATCACGCGTTTGGATTCGATACAGTCGACGTAAAGCTTGCTACGCGCCCCGAGAAATCCATGGGCACGGACGAAGATTGGGAAAAAGCCGAGAAGGCCTTGGCCGACGCCTTGAACGCATCGAAAGTGAAGTTCGAAATCGCCAAAGGCGAGGGGGCATTTTACGGACCCAAAATAGAGTTTCACATCCGCGACAGTATCGGGCGCTACTGGCAATGCGGTACTATTCAGGTGGACCGATCGAACCCGGAAAGATTCGATCTCGAGTACATCGACTCCGATGGAAAAGCACACCGTCCGGTGGTCCTACACCGAGCGGTATTGGGAAGCCTCGAGCGGTTCATGGGAATCTTGATTGAGCACCACAACGGACACTTCCCGCTTTGGATTAGCCCTGTTCAAGCGGTTATTATCAATGTCACGGCAGACCAGGAAACTTACGCTCGAAACCTCGCCGACGAAATGCAGAGCTGGGGCGTTCGGGTGGAAAAAGATTTTAGAAATGAGAAACTGGGCTATAGGATTCGCGAAGCCCAGATGCAGAAAATTCCGCTCATGATCGTGCTGGGGCAAAAAGAAGTGGAAAACCAGACGATCACCGTGAGAAAGAGCACGGGAGAAAATTTAGAGCCTATGACTTTAGACAGGTTCCGGGAGTTCCTGGAGCCATTACTTAAACCCTCAGGAGGAAAACCCCATTAATCCACGTCAATCTGGATCCGATAACATTCGTATCAACCACCGTATCCGCGCCCGCGAAGTTCGCGTTATTGGCGCCGATGGATCGCAACTCGGGGTGATGGACACCCGTCGGGCTTTAGAAATCGCCCAAAATGCGGGGCTGGACCTAGCGGAAATTGCTCCCACATCCAACCCTCCCGTGTGCAAGATCCTGGACTACGGAAAATACAAATACGAGCTAAAGAAAAAGCAGAAGCAAGCCAAGAAAAACCAGGTCTTCACCACCCTGAAAGAGGTCCAGTTTCGACCTCAAACCGACACGCACGACATCGAATTCAAGGTGAAGCACATACTTCGGTTTTTGGAGGAGGCTAATAAGGTAAAAGTTTCCGTTCGATTTCGCGGAAGAGAGGCCTCACACGCGGATCTCGGGCATACTTTGCTCAAGCAAATCATTGACATGGTTGGGGCTTCCGGTATTGTGGAGCAGACTCCGAAGATGGAAGGGAAGATTCTTTCCTTGATTTTTGGGCCGAACGCCAAGGCCAAAAAGCCGGTTAAATCCGCGGGAAATAAAGAAGAATCTAAGGCTGTTAAAGCCCCCTCAGTTGGGGTAAAAAGCTCCAGCCCGACTGCTGCGAATTCCGCGGGGAAGGGTAGTACAGCTTAAGTTTTTGGAAGGTAGTTAGTCGTCATGCCTAAGATGAAGTCCAAATCTAGTGCTAAGAAGCGGTTCAAGTTGATGGGCTCTGGCCGAATCAAGCGGTCGAAGGCTTTTCACAACCATATTCTCGAGCACAAGTCTTCAAAACAAGGTCGCCGACTACGCCAAACTTCCATGGTGGATGAAAGCAATCTCCGCCAGGTGAAGCGGATGCTCTTAGTATAAGGATTTTTTGGTATGCCTAGAGTAAAGCGGGGTCCGGCGGGACGTAATAAACGCAAAAAATTATTAGACCGAGCTGAAGGTTTTTTCGGAAGTGCCCGTAAAACAGTAAAGGTCGCTCGTGAATATACTCACCGAGCCGATCGATACGCTTATCGGGATCGAAAGACTTTGAAGCGTGAGATGCGTTATCTTTGGCAAATTAGAATTAACGCCGCTTGCAGACTTAACAATCTGAGTTATTCCAAGTTTATCGCCGGCCTGAAGAAGGCCAATATTGATCTGGATCGGAAAATCCTGGCCGACCTAGCGATTACCTATCCGGATCATTTCACTCAGCTTGTGGAGCTTGCGCGGCCCCAGGCTGCATGATCGAAAACATCGAACGTATTCGGGATGAAGCCCGAAGCCAGATCTCCTCTGCGCCCGACCCTCATGAACTCGATCGCATTCGTGTTCATTATTTAGGGAAAAAAGGGTTGCTCACGGGGCTTCTCCATCAACTGAAGGACCTTACCCCCGATAAGCGCAAGGAAATGGGAGCGGTTCTTAACCAAGTTAAGTCTGATACCGAGAATCACATCGATCGGCGGCAGACGGAACTCGCACGTATCGAAATCGAAAGAGAACTTACGAAGACCCCTTCCTTGGACCTCACCCTTCCCGGCCAGTATGCGGTTCATTTAGGATCAGTTCATCCTGTAAACCGAGTCATCGATCAGTGCGTACAAGCTTTGAAGCGCGTGGGCTACTCCGTCGCCACGGGACCTGAAGTGGAACTCGAATATTATAATTTTGAAGCACTCAATACTCCCGACGATCATCCCGCGCGAGATGTGCAAGACACTTTTTATATCGATCCTCCGGTCCTTCTTCGTTCTCACACATCGCCTGTTCAAATTCGCACGATGAAAGCGCAAAAGCCCCCTGTGCAAATCTTGGCTGTCGGAAAAGTTTATCGCTCCGATTACGACCTGACGCATACGCCGATGTTTCACCAGATCGAAGGCTTGATGGTGGATGACAATATTTCTTTGGCCGACTTGAAAGGCACGCTTTACTACCTTGTGAAGTCTTTGTTTGGAGCACGGCCTTTACGTTTTCGTCCGAGCTATTTTCCGTTTACGGAGCCCAGTGCTGAAGTGGACATGCAGTGCATTTCCTGCAAAGGGAATGGAAAAGACTGCAGAATGTGCAAATCAACCGGCTGGGTAGAAATTGGTGGCTGCGGCATGGTGCACCCGAATGTGTTTAAAGCAGTTGGGTACGACCCTGATGTCACTAGTGGCTTTGCTTTTGGAATGGGCATGGAAAGAATCACCATGCTCAAATACGGGATCGATGATTTACGATCGCTGTTCGAAAACGATCACCGGATGTTGGAGCAGTTTTAGATGTTACTCTCGCTGAACTGGCTGCGCGATTATTTGCAAAAGCCTGATATCAAGATCGATCCGAAGGATCTGGCTAGTCGCCTGACGATGCGGGGCCTTGCGGTCGCCTCTATCAAGCGCCCTTCTTTTGGCCTTGAAAACGTAATCGTGGGCCGCATCGAAAAAATTGAGAAGCACCCGAACGCCGATCGCCTGCAAATCACTCAGGTTGTTACAAGTGATGAGCCGGGTGCCGAGAAACGGCAGATCGTCTGCGGAGCGAAGAATATCGCCGAGGGCGATATGGTTCCGATCGCTCTTCCCGGGTGTATTCTTCCGGGTGATTTTGAAATCAAGATCTCTACAATCCGAGGAGTCGAATCCTTTGGAATGATTTGTTCCGGAAAAGAGATGGGAGTTTCCGAGGACTCTGAAGGAATTTTACAGCTGCCCAAGCACAGTAAATTGGGTGAGCCGATTTCTCGGTTATTGGGTGGCGGTAGTGACGATATTATTTTGGAGTTCGAGCTCACACCGAACCGCGGGGATTGTTTGAGTGTCATGGGGCTTGCAAGAGAGATAGCCCCCATTTTGAAAACGAAAATTCGGGATCCCAAGCCTGCGAGATTTCGCATTACCCCGCACCGCACCTCCTCGATTATTAAAGTCGAGGTAGACGATCCGGCGCTTTGCCCACGCTACGTGGCCCGAGTAGTAGACGGCCTCAAAGTTACGGAGAGCCCAGACTGGATTAAGCAGCGCCTGCAAGCCGTGGGAATTCGCCCCATCAATAATATCGTCGATATCACAAACTTCGTGATGATTGAATACGGCCAACCCCTTCACGCTTTCGACTTGAGAAAAATTGAGTCGGGTGCGATTCGAGTGGCCGCCTGCAAGGGCCCTCAAAATTTCACTCTATTGACCGGCGAACAAGTGGAGCTTAAGCAAGGCGATATCTTGATTCAAGACGGCGACCGGCCGGTGGCACTCGCCGGAATCATGGGTGGGGCGAACTCCCACATCGAGCCCGATACCACGTCCATCATTTTAGAGAGCGCAGCATTCCCTCCGGGGCAAATTCGTAAAACTTCGAAGCGCCTTGGGCTCTTCACCGAGTCTTCAAAACGATTTGAAAAGGGCACGGACCTCGCAGCGGTAGCGTTGGCAAGCGAACGAGCAGCGGCTCTTTTACGAGATAGCGTAAATGCGAATGTCTACCACCCTGCGATCGATACCAATGAATACGGTGTGAAGGAGCCAATTATGGCTCTCGACATGCGTGATGTCCGAAAAATCACCGGGCTCAAGAATCTTTCGTCGGAAACGGTGGCCGATGAGCTCGAGGGCATCGGCATTTCCTCGCATCGCAAATCTTTGAATGTTCTTTCGATTAGACTCCCTACATTTCGGCCGGACTTGAAAGAGCCCATCGATCTCATCGAAGAGGTCGCGCGCCTTCATGGGTACGAGAGTATTCCTCAGACCTTCCCTCTTTCCTCGGCGAGCTTCGATAGATCCGATGAAAGCCAGTTTGATTTCGAGCAACGTGCAAGGATCACACTGTGTAGCCTGGGTCTTCGAGAAACGATTCACTACAGCTTTACATCCGAAGAATCCTTAGACCGCTACGGATTTTTCGATGAAAAGGCGGTGAAGCTCAAGAATCCAATCAGTGAAGAGATGAAGGTAATGCGTACAAGCCTTCTTCCCTCGCTCCTCCAATCTTATCTCTACAATAAAAATAGAAAGCAGACGGATCAGAAGCTTTTTGAATTAGCGAAGATTTACGGCTGGGATGCCGAAGAGGAGACCAAGGTAAAGGAAACGCCTTGCATCGCCGGCCTCATCTCGGGAAGCCTTACGCCCACAGGATGGAAAGGCACCGGCCCTCAGGTCGATTTTTACCACGCTAAGGGGATCGTCGAAATTTTGGCTCGTCAGCTCACGACTGTGTTCTTGGCTTATGAGCCGAGCCACCAGCCTTCCAAACTTTTTCATCCGAATAGAAGCGGTGTCATCAAATTGGGTCTGAAAGAAGTGGGTTCTATAGGAGAAGTCCATCCGGTGGTTCGTCAAAAAATTCTTGAGACGACCGAGTCGGTCGTTCTTTTCGAGCTCAATTTGGAAGCACTTCGCAAGTACGAACGGAATCAGACACGCTACAAGGTGCCTTCGAAATTTCCACCTTCCGAATTCGACATCGCGGTACTCGTGGATAAACCTGTGACGAGTTATTCACTTCTGGAGTCTATCCGCCACACAGCAGGCACTCTTTTAGGAGACGTATTTGTCTTTGACGTCTATGAAGGGGAGCATATTCCGACTTCGAAAAAGAGCCTCGCCTTTCGATTGATTTTTCAGGCGCCGGATCGCACGCTTCAGGATACCGAAGTCGTTCATCTGAAGGAAAAGATCGTTCAAAGCTTGAACGATAAGTTCGGCGCGCAGCTCAGATCTTAATAGCCTGCAAGGTATCCTCCGACCGAATAATCTTGCGAGTTAACCGCTGTTTCCAAGATCTTCGTAAAACTGGAATCGAAAATGGAAACCGTAGGAGGTAAGCCGGGGCCAGGCATCGTTAGAATTTCTGCCGTAAGGTCCCCATTGATCTGCACGTCTCCACGAATCTGTCTTGTTGCAACTCGCACGCCTCCAGTGAATGAAGCTGGATACGGAGCGAAAGAACGTACCAGCTGCATAGTTACTGCATCGTAAATGCGGACTTCTGGGAGACTATTGCCTCCATTTCCGACGATGATCTCCCTTTTTCCATCCCCAAGGACATTTCCCGTTGTAACGAAGACCCCTCCCCGATAGGCGGAATCGAAAGCCATGAATTCGCTTAAGACTGTTCCCACTCCATCAAATACCCGAATGTGCGGACCGCCGTCTCGTCCGGCACCCGTAATGATTTCGTCTCTGCCGTCCCCCCGCACGTCGCCGCAGGCTACGCGCACGCCTCCGTAGAATTCCGGCGCGTAGGCAAGAAAGCTGCTCAAGACGTTTCCAGTCCCATCGAGCATAAGTACTGTCGGAAGCCCTCCTCTATCGGCTCCGACAATGATTTCTTTCCTCCCATCCTCATTTGCGTCGCAGACAGAAATAAATAGCCCGCCGTTTTGATTGGAGATGGGAACAGAAAAATTAGAAAGAACGGAGTAATCAGTGCCGCTCAAAACCTTTATCCTTGGATTTACTCCCGGCCCTGAGGCTAGAACGTAGTCAGCGATTCCATCCAAGTTCATATCGCTCATCGCAATTCTCACTTCATTTCCCAAATCCCTGAGATCGCTTGAGGAGGCCGTCTCTATTTCGCCGCTCAATGTGGAAAGAGTCAGCTTACCGAAAGAATTTTTTGTGAAAACCACACTCACAGATTGAGTTTGAGTCGTGGTCTTGGACGCGGTAGCTGAGTTTAGTGAAATCTCTCCTACGGTTGAAGTAGATCCAGAATTCACTTCCTTATCTTGAGGCACTTGGATGATTTTCTTACTGCAACCAATGGATACGAAAACTAAGAAACTCAAATAAACCCATTTCATAATTAAACTCCTTGAATAGGGCCGGCCCTTTCGGGCCGGCCCCAGGGAACATCTAGCCTCGGAGCGAGGCTGTCTATCTCCGGCTAGAAACTGCCTACATAGAGGGGAAAGGAAACACAGAGGGGAGCATAGGTCGTCGTGTAGTAGCAGTAGAAACCCGCATATCCGTATGTACCTTGGGTCAAGCTAGCAGCAGCGATTGCTCCCGCAATGCCGAATCCAGACATCCCCGTGCTTGTGGTACCACCAATCATCGCAAACGCTCCCACTCCAGCCGATACATTTTTAGGAGCATAGAGCGCCAAAATGCCAAGTGCGGCAACAATGGAGGAATTGGAAAGAGAACCGCTCTTATAATTGGATTTCACGATGTGGTAGTCATAGGCTCCCACAGCGGACTGTTGGGCCGTGGCTCCCCAAAGAGAGGCGCTACTATTAATTGCTCCTCCTAGAGCCGCCCCGAGATTAGTCACGGATGCTCCGACGAATTTGGAGTTTCCAAGGGCGACCAACATGTCATTCAGACAGGTCTGGTAATCCGTTGAAGGGCAAAAGCTGGAAGACGGGACCGATGCCGTTGCGGTGGCTTTTGCACTCGGGACCATTGAATTTACGGTAGTTTGCTGAGACGAGCTCTGTGACTTCGCTGTCCGGTCGACTTCACTTACATCCGCGTCCCTTTCGATTTCTTTCCCACAGCCTACTAAGATTCCAAAGGCCAGAAAGGGGACAACCCATCTAAAACACATTCCCGAATTTTTCACACTCATACTCCTTGTTGCGGTTGGCGGTGCCAACCTTTGTTATGGTTCCATCTTGAAGACTCTTGGAATACGTTCGAAGTGAAAAATTTGTCTGGAAAAAAGTTGTGTTAAAATCTCGAGTCTTAAGACTATGGAATGGGCTTCATACATAAAGCAGATGGATCGCGCCTTGAGGGAAGGCCAGGGCGGCAGTATCCGAAAAGATCTGGTCTCTTTAGTGGAAAAGGGGGTGCCGCGCAATCATGCCGCGCTTGTAGCGAACATCGCTTGGCGCTCTGGTCATCCGGAGCTGGGGATTCGAGTACTCCACCCTTGGGTTCGTCCATCGGAAAGAATCACGCGGGAATCGACGGAAGAGGAAAAATCGGAATACGGTGTCTGTCTAATTAAGTTTGGCGCAGGAGATGAGGGTTTGTCCTTACTACGACAAGTAGACTCAGCGCGTGCTCCTGCTTCCCTTCTCTATCAGGCCTTCGGCTTGGTGGCTAAGTGGGACTATGAGGGCTCCATTCCGCTCATACGCGCCTATCTTCGAAGTAAGAATCTAAACAACTACCAAAAATTGGTTGGCGAAGTGAATCTTGCGGCGGCTTTTGTGCTTGGGGGACATAAGCAAAAGGCGGAATATCTTCTTCGAGATCTTACTTATCGTTTAAGCCTCTCTCGTTATCATCTTCTCCTCGGCCGGGCTCTGCACCTATCGGCTGAAAACTTCATCGCCATAAAGAAATGGGAAAAGGCGGAGGAGTGTTTTTTTCGCGCAGAGAAACTCCTGGAAACAAGCGAGGGCATCGATCTCTTCATTGTGAGAAAAGGCAGAGCGATTTCAAATTTTCTGCAACACCCGAAAAATAGCGCCACTTTGCTGGGTTTAAGAGCCATTCGTGCAGAGGCGGAAGAGCGCCGCCATTGGGAATCCATTCGCGATTGCGATCGCATTGAGGCATTGGGAACTCAAAATTATGAGCTGTGGAACCGAGTCTATTTCGGCACTCCGTTAGAGGCATTCCGGGCACGAATGCGGAAGGAAGCGCCTAACATTCCGATTGAAGAAGAATATTTTTGGAAAATGAACGGGCGGAATGAAACTGGCCCTGTAATGGACCTTGAGACTGGGAAAATCAAAGGGCTTGCGGCTGAGCTGAAAGCCGGTCAGGCGCTCCACGTTTTGCTACGAATTTTGGCGACCGATTTTTACCGCCCCTTTCGAATCGCCTCACTGCACGCGAAATTACATCCGCAGGAATTTTATGATCCGGTAAATTCTCCCATAAGAGCAAGGCAAGCGATCAAACGGTTAAGGAAATGGTTTGCGCAAGTCCGCCTTCCCCTCATCGTTCAGGAATCGGAAGGCTCCTACCAGCTAGGGGCCAAGCGGCCCTGTGCATTGAAAATCTCGGCGCACTCCACCACCCATTCCCGTCACGCAGTTCTGGTGAATACCTTGAGAGAAAAATTCTTTGATGGTCCCTTTTCGTCCATGGACGCCTGCCGGGAATGGAAACTTTCTAATCGATCGGCACTTCGCATTTTGGATGCCTGCGTTCAGGCTGGTTATCTAGTCAGATCTGGGAAAACCAAGAAGACCACCTACCGTTTCGCCCCTACTGCGTCAAAAGCATCCTGAGAAAAGACTTAAATAGCTAAATTTAAAGGTATTATTCGCGACACTTCTCTCACTCGGAGTCCCCCCTAAATTGCGTCAAAGTGTATTCAAGAGGAATTCACTAGCTCAAGATTCCTTAGCCTACTTCCCTCCCGCGCGTTTGAGTAATGAGGTGCTTGCTTGAATTCATTATCGAAAATATTTTACACAACGATTCTCTTAAGCTTCTCGGTCGTGATCCTCTCTCTTTTTTCCGGCTGCACGACAGAACGGAGAAATCTAGGCGGGGCCGAGGGAATCGGGGGCGGCGACCTATTCGATAAACTTCTTCGCGATGTCCGAGACCAAGATCTAAGTAACGCTGCTGGAAAGATTGTAAGCGGGCAGTTTAGCGGCATTCTGTGTGATTTTAAGTGCCCGAACAATGAAAACCCTCTATGCAAGCGAGCTCCCTCCTTGAGCTTGGAGCAACGACAGTATTGCGCTAATTTTGTCTCAAGAAATATTTTGTCTCTGCGGGAACGCCTTTCCTCCG
Source organism: Pseudobdellovibrionaceae bacterium (assembly GCA_023250715.1). GTDB lineage: Bacteria > Bdellovibrionota > FAC87 > UBA2466 > UBA2466 > JAHFAF01. The sequence continues at coordinate 9,660 of JAHFAF010000041.1, forward strand.
CCGCCATCACATTAAAAGGGGTCAGTGAGAAGCTCTACGTAGCAGGGGATGAAGTAACCATGCGCACTACCTTGAGTGAAAATGGAGTCATAGAAATTAGTCTCCCCCGAACGGAAGAACAAAACCTCACGCGCGAGGAGATCGGGGCTCTTTTAGGTCATGAGTTTTTCCACAAATTGAAAGATTCCCTTTCCCAAGCTTTCACTCCCGATGGAGGAGCACAGGGGCCCTTCCTTGGCCCCCAGGGGGGATCGGATTTATTGACGGCAGCAGGCTATGCGCTGGCGTTTGTTGCCCAGGGGGAAACCTCGACTCCCGACAAAACTGGAATGGCCTCTCTGGAAATTTCGGACGGGCCGGCATACGATTTTGGTACTCGCCCGGTGGGATCGACTGTGTCGAAGGCTCTCACTCTCACGAATAGTGGAACAATGGATGCAACAGAAATTAACATCACCCTTCCCTCTCACTTCACGGCAAATTTGGGTACCTGCCAGGGAAAAATATCCCTACCCGCGAACGCATCCTGCTCCATTGAAATAAAATTCGAGGCGAATACGGAAGGAGATTACAGTGATTCCGTTCAAGTGAGCTATCAAGACGGAAAACAAATATCCTCCGCGATCCGCTCACTCTACGGCCGAATGCGAACGCCGCTTCTTTACATCGGGGCAACTCGGGATATTTCCAGTACAACTACAAGCGTAATTCGAGTCAGAAACGCCAAGACAGGTGCCGTAGTTTCTGGCGGGGTGGACAATATTGCCCCTTTCGGAAGTTCCTATTTTGGTGAGCTTCGTTTGGCATTAGGTGACGTAAATGGAGACGGAAAAGTGGACCTAAGTGTGGCACCGTCAGCCGGGGGAATAACTTCCGTTAGTACACTCGACACCCGGAGCGGAATAGCCGTACCCGGGGCAATAGCCAACTTCGTACCCTACCCCGGTTTTCCCGGCGGTGCTTTTGTAGGATTGGCTGATGTGGATGGGGACGGAAAAGATGATGTCGTAGCAGGAGCAGATGCGGGGGGAGGCGCCCATCTAAAATCCTTTTCAGGAATTTCGGGAGCAGAGATTCAAAGTTTCTTCGCAGTCGCACCGGAATTTTTGGGAGGCATTCGCGTCGCAACGGGTGACTTAAACGGAGATCACCATGCGGACTTGATCGCAGTGACCGGCGCCGGAACAGAAGTAAATTTAAAAGCCTTCCGTTCCGGAGACAACGCGCCTCTTCTTGATACCGCCCCCTACCCTACTGCGGCAGGAGGCGCCTATGTAGCGTCGGGTGATGTAAATGGAGATGGACGAAGTGATATCATAGTCGCATACGGTCAACAGGGAGGCCCCCACGTGAAAGCGTACAGCGGCGTGGACTCCTCCTTATTATTTCAATTCATGGCCTATTCCACTGCTGAGTATGACTACGTAAATGGTCTAGGCATCAGCCTCGCGGTGGGGGACGTGAATGGCGATGGGAAAGCGGATATCTTCACAGCCCCTCGCGGTGGCGGCTCCGCTCCCATTCGCATGTTCAACGGCGCGGACGGGCACGCTCTTTACGACATACCCACTCCCGATTCTTCCGCTACTTCAATTTTCCTGGGCTTTAGTTATTGAGCCGACGTGCCCAAGTAGGAAAAAAATATCGGGAAATATTCTAAAATAGTAAGATGGGCAAGTTGATTACTCTGAAGACTCCGCGATTAATCGTTCGACAAGGGCGACAAGCGGACATCCCCGCCATTGTGGCGTTTCATAAAAAGAACAAGTGGTACCACCGCCCCTTCGAGCCAACCCGACCTCGGACATTCTATACCAATGCGTTTTGGAGGAATGCGCTTCGAAGAGATCGGGGCCTTAAGTTTTTTCTTTTTCCCAAAGAAAGCTCGAGAATCATCGGCCTCATTTCGTTTAGCAATATGATCCAAGGACCATTTCAATCCACTGACTTGGGATATATGCTTGATAAAGAATTCCAGGGACAGGGCCTCATGACGGAAAGTCTGAGAGCAACCATTCAGTTTGTTTTTAAGGAACTCAATTTCCATCGGGTTGCGGCGGGCTACCTTCCGAAAAACAACAGAAGCGCCCGAGTCTTGAAGCGATTGGGTTTTAAAAGATACGGAAAGGAACGAGCTTACCTCCAAATAGAAGGCCGGTGGCAAGACCACATTCTAGTAAGTTTTATCAACCCACATTGGAAGCCTACGAAATCAAAAGATAACTGAGCCAGAAAATGGCTAAAACCTGAAATACTTTGGCGGTCGACATCGATGCCCCTAATTTTTGCTCTCTCGAAAGGGGGCTATGTGCAACTAGCGCACCAGAGATTTCAGGCTCCATGAGCCCAACTCTGTGACAACTTTCGTCGTGGAAATGGCCTATTTGCGGCCGGTCTTAACCGAAAGAGAGGTCAGGTGGACGGAACGGGGATGGGGGAAAACAGTCTAGTTCGAAAACGCCAGGGTTGAATAGCAAGTCCAAGGCAAGAAATCAAAAAACCAAACATCCCTAGATAGGCCAAGTTCTTTCCCAAAGAGAAATAGGGAGGATCGAATCGGAACGTAATGCTCGCACGACCCGGTGGAATCGGTACTGCCATAAAATTCAAGTTGGCCCTCAACACTTCCACTGCCTTTCCGTTCAGCGTCGCCACCCAGCCTGGGTGAAAAGAATCATTGAAAAGAAGGATTCCCGGCCCGGTCACATCCAGTTCGAGACTCTCGCCACTTTCATGAGCGTGAAGGGGGAAATTCTTCCAATTTATTCCCGGAGAAATCCCTGGAGATTTTTCAAGCAGAAGAGTCTCTTGAATCGCGACAGTCTTAAGACGATCGGGGGAAGCGCTCACTTCAAAAGAGCTAAAAAGCGCGAACCGGCTAAGAGCATTCGGCCTCTCAAATAGAGTTCCTCTCGAGGGGTCAAAATCATATCGAACGCCCGTCAAGTCCAAGAAACGATCGTCTGTGACATTTCCAATGAGCCCTCTCTTCCCGAGCTCTCTGAAATTCTCGGGATAGCCGGGCAACATTTCCTTAAGAAATTTGTCGTAGCGATTGGAAACGAGGTTATTACAACCCGCATACGAGCGAATTCCATAGACAGAAAATATAGAAGATAGAATTTCGCTTCGGCCATATAATTCCGAATAGAGAGGAGGAGAGGCAAAGGTATTGGGCGAGCCCACTCGGTAATTCACGAGATCTAACTTCAATGACTTTCCGGGAAATGGCGTCGCACCTTTCCAGAATGGATTCATCACCAAGTGAGAGTGCACTTTCGCCATCGGAACTAAATCGAGTATCAAAAGAAGGAGGCAACCGGGAAGGAGCCACTTACGATGACTCTCGACAAGCTTCAGAAAGAAAAAACCGATGAGGAGAAACTTGATTAAGCCAGCTCCAGCAAGCACAGCGCTTTGGCTTTGCGTGGCGAGCTCATGCATCGGATAATCGGCTGAGAAAAAAAGTGCCGTCAAAAACACCCCGGAGAGAAGAAAGGGGGTCATTCGAAGATTCAATCTCTTACTCAAAATACTCAGCGCAATAAGGGACACTCCCATCTCGCGAAGGTGACTAAGATGAAAAGGGGCCGGACTCGACTGCAACATAAGCACCCCCCCCAAGGCTAGACCCCAGAACCAATTCGCCGAGAATCGAATTAGAAAGAGAAAGGCCAGAATTTTCCAGGCCCAATGAATCCAAGAGGACGGCTGAAAGGCAATACTCCAAACTGTAAGGACTGAAATCCCCACCAGGGAAAAGAGAATTCGAAAAGTTCCCAGACGAGCCTGAAGGGACACCACACTTCGCTCGAGCGATCTTCCTACGTAAGCTGCAAACAATACAAAGGTGGCGGGTAGCCAAATTTGCAAGGATTGATGGTGATACAGGGGAAAAATAAGACCTTTGAAAGCCGTACTTAGAGGTTCCAGCCACAAGAGGGAAGAAAGGACGAACAAGGTGAAGACACCCCAGAAATTCGCCCGCCTATCGAAAGATCCCGTGAGCCAACCCACCAAGACGAGTAGTGCAGTGATCACGCCAAAGAATTGAGGAAAATGAGAGTGAATCTGGATTCCCCACGTTTCGTAAAGCGGGGAGAGTTGTTTAATCACGTTGAAGGAATCCCAAAATGAAACCCCAAAGGTCTCCGGAACGAATAGACGCGTGACAAGGAAACCAAGGCTCACAAAAGTCGACGAAAAATGGTCCGATACTCTCGTGCTATTTTGAATTTCGTACCAGGAGGGAAGCCATCTTGGCATGGCAAGAAGGACACAAACGACTCCGCTCAAGGCGAGAAGCCCGATTTTTTCCTTAGATTGCCAGTTTCTATAGAGGGAAAAAAGAATTACGAGTGCTACTGCGTAGACTTCATAAGTAAGATTCGCGGAATAGAAGAGTTGCGAAGCGACCAGGGTTACGAAAATAAAGTTCTTTAATTTGGATCGCTCGTCGGTCGTCCAAATCAAATAGAGGGTCAGCGTCATGTAGCAAGAGAGAGTGAGAAGATTGCTATTGGATACCGCCCATAGAGCGAACCCACAAAGTTGATAACTCGTAGACGCAAAGAGCGCCCACCCTCTGTGACGGAGCTCCTTTCTAAACCACAAAAAACCAAAGTAGCCGATAAACCATAATTTTAAAAAGGCAAGAAAGGTGATGCCTAAGAAGAAAGTCTTTTCCGGGAGAAGAAAAAGAATCCAATTTTCAGGATAGAGGATAGGAGTCAGCCCCATGGAAAAAAGTGATATTCCGTTCAGAAGATAGGGATTCCAGAGTCCTAAGTGACCAGAGAGAAAGCTCCGTCGCGCCAGTTCCCATGCCGGCAATTGAAAGTCGATGATGTCGAGACTGGAAACAAGGATCTTCCCCTTGAGAAAGAAATCGGAAAAAACGAAGGCGCTGAGCAGTAGATGCCACAGTGCCACGTAACGGGATCGAATTCGCTTCATCGGAGTGGAATTTTAGCACTCTCAATATGTAACGGATACCTTTTGGGAGCTTCATTCCAACGAGGGGACTTTGAAGTATTGCAAAGTGCGCTCGGCGACTTCGCGGAAGACTGGGGCGGCGTGGGAGGCGCCGTGAGCTCCTTTGGAATCCGTGGGATTTAAGATGCCTACGTGAATCACCACGCGGGGATCCTCGACCGGACCAAATCCCACAAAGGCCGCAGTGTTCGGACCGTCATCCCCGTGGATATAACCGGTCGCAGTTTTACCTGCCAGATTGTACAACTTGCTTTTTGACTTCATCGCCGTGCCATACTCTAAGACGTTTTTTAGAATCCCTTTCATCTTGTCGGACGTTTCCTTGGAGAGAACCCGGCGCTCGGGGTTGAAGAGTGTTCCCCCATTGGCAATGGCTCCGAAGAATCGAACGATCTGGGCAGGAGTTACATAGAACCCATTGTTTCCTGTGGCAACGGTACCCACGTAATACCCCTCATCCGCTCCCTCCGTCGATGGCACTTCGGTGAAGCCGTAATCCTTCAAAGCCTGATACATTCCGGCCATTCCTAATTTCTGACCTATCTTAATGCCGCAGAGATTGCTCGAATGCACGACCGTGTCCTCGGTCGTAAGACGATCAAACCCCTTCCAGTCGTAAAAGGTTCTCCCGCTAACTACGAGTCCCCCTTTCTCACAGTTGTGGAGCTCTTCTCTCGTCGTCAAACCCTTATCAATAGCAGCAGCGGCAAAGATTGCTTTTGCAATGGAAGCGGGAGCCACAAGCTGAGTAAGTGCGGCTTGAGGCGAGGCCGCAAGAATTTGACCCGTTCGTGGATCGGAAACGACCACAAAGCCACCATCTGCCTTATAGCGTTTTAAGGCCGCCGCTAGGGCAGAGTCCGCTATCTTTTGTATCTCTGCATCAATCGCGAGATTACCGGGACTGATATCCGATCTTTGCAACTGTTGCGCGGCATAGGCAACCAGCGTTGTTAGACATAGGACTAAAGTACCGCTCAGCCATAACCCTTTCGGGATCGGCCCTTTCTTCGAGTAATTCGCTAGCATTTCGATTCTCCTTCTCAAGAACGATTTGAAGTAAGTAGGGTTCCCGAAGCCCGCCGCCATGCTGGCGGTACCAGCCCACATCGGGCGAGCGTCGAGTGCTGTCTCTGCCACCCTTACTAGACAGCTTCCGTACTCGTAGGACGAGATCTTACGGCCGATAAGAGCCTCGTCACACGAAAGTTCTTGAAGCTCATGAATTCTGCGCTTCCAAAGATAGATAAATGGATTGAATAGAAAAAAAATGGAAACAATCTCGATGGCAAGAGCCCAAAGTGTATCCCCTTGCCGGTGATGTTGGAGTTCATGTCGAACTGCGAGCTTGAAGTCCGACCAGTTTCCGATAAGCGGCGTGGGTAACACCACCCAAGCTCTTCCTCCCACTAAAGTTGAGAAGGGCACCTGCACTTCCGAGGAGAGGATAATGGAGACTCTTCCCAACTTTCTAAAGGAGGTCCCTCCCCAAAGCACGCGTAGCAAACGTACTGCTTGTAGGAGCAACCACAAAGCAAAACCGGCTATCCCCACGGGCAAGAACCACGAAAGGTATGCCGTTCCTTCCATGTGTGTCACTTGGGAAACCGGTCGCGACCCCGTTTTAGTCGTTATGGTCGATGAAACGATCGAATCCCCAACCTCGGAAAGAGGAGCAAGGATTTTGTCGGGCAAACGGGGAACGGAGCGAGCGGGCAGAAACGCGAGTAGCAGGGGGAGCAGCAAAGATAGCATCAATAGCCTTTGGCCCAAGCGTAGTTGAAATTTGGGATTGCGGTCCTTCTGAAGGGAAAAAAGGAGATACGATACCGCAAGGACCGCATTAATTTGAAAGTAGAGCACCATCATCACTTGAGCCTCTCTTCCAACGTCTTGCGAATTTGCTGTAGTTCCTCTTTGCTCAGCTCAGCCTCATCGAGAAGACGCATCACCATCGAAGAAGGATTTCCTTCAAAGACTTTTTCAGTGATGTGCTTTAAGGCCTTCTTCTCGTAGTCTTCCTTTGAAAGAAGCGGGACGTAGGTGTGGCTTTTTTCCTTCTTTTCGCTTTTGACGATGCCTTTGTCCTCAAGAATCTTCATGACCGTGGCAACGGAGGTATAGGCGAGGTCTCTTTCCCTCGGAAGAGAGTCCAAAACTTCGCGTACCGAACAACGTTCAAGGCGCCATACGGCGCTCATGAGTTCGAGCTCTACTTCCGTGAGCAACTTTTCTGGTTTTTTATTTTTTCCCATGCAACCATTGTCTACTAATAACTTAGTAGATGTCTACTATAAATATAGTAGATCAGCGTAAAATTATTATCGCAGCGCAACGTGCTTATGCTATGAACAGAGGCAAGTGATACGAACCTATTTTTTATTCCAAATCTACCTGTTGGCTTTTCCAAGCTTTTCATTAGCTTCCGATCCCGTCCACGGGTGCCGGGTAAAGAGTGCTGTGCTGAAAAAGCACGGCTCTCTCCTCAATAATGGAGGCTGCGTAATTACTCGCGGGGAGGGGAAGGATCTGAAGTTTTTGCTGGTCTACACAGGGTCATCGAAAAAAGGCTGGGGATTTCCCGGAGGAAAGCCGGCCTCCCGTGAGATTGACGTAAAGATCGATTCCAAGACAGGTAAACCTTATTCAATGACTACTTTCGAGGCGGCAAAGAATATTCCGTTCGATTATCAAGAGCCCGCAGTATGCACGGCATATCGGGAGACTCGCGAAGAGACTAGCGTTGAGGTTGTCGTCGGCAATCTCATTTCCAACTCGGATTCCTTCGCTGCATTCTTTTGTCTCGCATTGGATCCGAAAGCGCTTTTAAAACCCCTTCAATCCGAAGATCCAGCAGAGGTAGAAAAAATCGGCTGGTTTACCCTGGAAGAGATGAAAGCTCCTGGTTTTTTACGGTTCGACTCCAACCTACCCATCGCGGAAGCCGCTTCGGAAAGTTTGATAGACTAGATCCATCAGCGCACCGCTTGGAAACTAGCAGAAAGCGCATTTCTGCGGGATTTCTGGCAGTGAGTACTTACAAATAAATGCATTAATTCAATTAATTACCATCTGACTAAATCGGCGCGGCAAGTGCATTTGTAGAGAAAGACCCCTACACGGAGGAACGTTATGAAGTACTTAGTTTTGATCGGAATGCTTGCTCTTTCTTTATCTGGCTGCGGTGGAACCGGTTCCAGCGGAGCCAAGATCACGACCAGCGTGAAGCTCGCTTCAGATCGCGAATTACAGTCCCTAATTCTAGGCCGCGGCTTTCGCGGAATCTACGAGGGAGGACAGGTAACCCCGTCCGGACTCGAGTCCTTGAAATATTACATCCGCGGAATTTCGCTCTGTGAGAATTTGGAAATTCACGGCTCCGGATTCAGTAACCCAACCCATTGCATGACCGTTTACGATATCGGCTCCGAAGACGCCGATTTCGCATATGACGTCTCCGAAGGAGCTCCAACTTGGGAGAATCTCGCTGAAGTCGCTCGGACTCACGACGATCGATTCACGGATTTGATGGATGCAACTCAAAGAGCAAAACTCACGAACAACGTGAAGCTCAGCGCGGAAAATATCGGGACCTACCAATGGGGATTCATCAACTGGTACCCCGTCGTTAAAACCAAGGCGAGTATCTCGGCTGGCGGACACACTTACCGCACCATCGATGGTGTAGCGGACACGAATTACACCACCACCTCTGCGGGAAATTTCACCTCGGCTGGAAATGCCGAAGAGGCAGTGGTCGTTCTTGGAAATGGCGGAAGCTGGTTCAAGGCACAAGCACCTCTTGAAATCACTCAAGCCGATATTGATACTGGAACGAACTATGCTGTGGATCTTACCTTCAACCCCGACAGCTTTTTCAAAGCATACAGCAGCGATGTAAGTGGTTGTGGAACCTGCCAATTGAAGGACGCTGGTGGAAACCAGTTCAGCGTTCCGATGTTGTCGCTCATCCCAGTGCTTCGCAAAGTGGATGAGTCCACCACAATCGAGACGTACCTCGCCTCCGTGAGTGGCACCGATGGTGTCAATACCGACAACTTCGATCTTCGCATTGAGGTTTATTACGCCAAGGGGGATGCGAGTAAAGCGATTCGCGGAGTGGGCACCAACACACTCATCACGGACCTCACCAACACCTTCGTCTACGACTATTCGAAGGTCGGATATGTGAGCACGGCGAATGATGGCAGCATTGAGCTTCAGGATTACAGCCAACATGCGCTCGTCAGCGGATTCCAACTCGCGGATGCCGTGAATGGAGTGGTCACTGCCACCTTGCACTGTAATGAATTCGGCGGTGGCGGCTTTAACTTCAAGGGATGTGCTGCATCGGAGACCAAGGATGTCTCCTTCACGCTGACGAAAGTATCTGAATTGAAATAAGAAGAGCTAAGCGTGGCACGTCACGTTATTGTGATGTGCCACGCTCCTTTCCATGCCTTGCTCCCGCCCCGGATATCGTCGATAATAGAAATACTCTCCGCTTTTACGTTTCCATCTCAACTCAATGCGACGAATCCTTTTCATCCTAGGTTGGAGTGCCTCGCTCTTTGCAGATTCCAGCCTTTACGACACCCCACTAGAGGACCTCCTCAACTTCCAAGTCTCTACCGCTTCGAAACAGGTCGAGTCCTTCGAACACTCCGCAGCTGTGGTGGACGTTCTTACACAAAAAGAGATCGAGGCCTATGGGGCCGTGACCTTGGCGGAACTCCTCGAGCGGATGACATCCGTTTACGTCACGGGAACTCTGCCCTTCCCCCAAGGGATGCTCTCAATTCGCGGGGACGTCACGGCAGAGCAGAACAATCATGTCCTCGTACTTCTCAACGGCCGCCCATTGAGAGACAGCATTTACAGCGGACTGAATCAGGATCTCTATACCGCTTTTCCAATTCAAGCTATTCGACAGATTGAAGTGATTCGAGGGCCAGGCTCAGTGCTCTATGGCACCAACGCATTCGTCGGTGTGATCAACCTCATTACAAGAGAGGAAAGCACTTCTTTGTTGGAGACTTCCGTCCGTTATGGATCTTTCAATGCGAAACAAGTCCAAACCTATTTTGCAAAACCTCTCGGTGAAGTAAATTTTTCCGGAGCCTTTTCCTACTTTCACAACACGGGATGGGATCTGACCGCAAAAGACTGGAATAATGCAACCACGACATCGACAACGCAGAGCCTACAGCAATATACAAGAACCACGGGTGGCCTACTTACCGCAAAATACAAAAACGTCACTCTAAACACCTACGGAGATATCTCCGAGGTGCCCTTCATCTCCTCGGACAGCAGTATTCCAGTTTGGAGTCTCTCTGGCAGTGAAAAGATCGCAAGAATCACCGCAGATCTTGGATACGAATCCGAGCTCAGCTCAAGCTGGAAGACAACCCTCAATGCGACTTACAACCATCTTGCAGCCACTAACTCCATTCCCTCTTCCACCAATTCCGCCTCGAGTGATGACCTTCTCTTGGAATGGACTCACTATCTCGCTTTATCCTCAAAGTGGAATGCCCTTATGGGGGCGACTTACAGTCGACAAACGGGCTCGGCCCAGCACGTACAATCCAACACTCGCACCATTCCCTGGTATGCAGAAAATGTCTTTAGTCTCTACGGCCAGACGACCTATCAGCTTCTGGAGCCCTTAAGGATCCTTGGGG